>NCKG01000075.1:0-8331 GCA_002279095.1 Cellulomonas sp. 14-74-6 | reverse complement strand
GGGAGCGCCATAGCTCGGCGCGATCTGGGTGGCCATGGGAGATCCTTCGTTGCAGGGCTGGACAACTGTGCGGGTGTCGGACCGCACCGGCGGCCGAGACGGAGCTGCACGTGGTCGGGCCGGGCCGCCGGCGGTCCCGACGGCCCGGCCCGGGTGCTGTTTCGGTCAGCCGATCGCCTTGACGGCGGTCTGGAACTTGGCCCACGACGACGCGGCGTCGTCGGTCTTGTCGACGTCCACTCGGTTGATCGCCTGCGACAGCGCGTCACGGACGGCGAAGTAGTTCTTGCCCTTGAACGGGATGACCTTGATGGCCGCGGCGCGGTCCTTGAAGATCTGGCCGACGGGGGCGTTGTTGAAGAACTCGTTCTTGGTGTTCTTCAGCGTGTCGGAGGTCTGCGCGTCGACCTGGCTCGGGAAGTTGCCGGTGGTGGCGAACGCCTTGAGCTGCTGATCGGGCGCCGTCAGCCAGTCGGCCAGCGCCTGGGCCTCCTTGGGGTGCTTCGACTGGGTCGGCACCGTGAGGAACGAACCGCCCCAGTTGCCACCGCCGCCGGGGAAGACGTTGGCGACGTCCCAGCCGGTCACGCCCTTGGCGTCACCGGAGATGACGCCGAGCATCCACGACGGGGCCAGCATCACGGCGAAGCCGTTCTTCTGGAACGAGGCCGTCCAGTCGTCGCTCCACTGGCTCAGGTGCGCCGAGAGGTTGGTGTTCGACAGCATCGTGTCGTAGATCTTCTTCACGTCAGGGTTGTCCAGCGCGATGATCTTCCCGGAGCTCTTGTCCTCGAGCGGCGACTCGAGCTGGTTGATCATGCCCTGGGCGATCGCGTCGGACGCGTCGTAGAACGGCACACCGTTGCTCTTGGACACGAATTCATTGCCGACCTTGAAGAACTGGTCCCAGCCGCCGCCGTTCTCCGCGAACAGCTTCGCGACCGCCTCCCGGTCGGTCGGCAGGCCCGCCTTGGCGAACAGGTCGGAGCGGTAGGCGATGGCCTCCGGACCGATGTCGGTGGGGTAGCCGAGCAGCTTGCCGTCCTTCGTGGCCTGGTCCACGGTCCAGTTGTTCCACCGACCCTTGGTGGAGTCCGACGTCAGGTCGAGGAAGGCGTCGGCGTTCTGCTTGATCTCCGGCATCCAGTCGACCTCGACGCCGACGACGTCGGCGAGTCCGGTCCCGGCGGACAGCGCGCTCGAGAACTGGTCCCTGGCCTCGTTGGAGGTGGCGAACTTGTTGTGCTTGATGGTGATGTTCGGGTTCAGCTTCTGGTACTCCTCGAGCAGGTTCGCGTAGCCCCACTCGTTGAACGTCGAGATGGTCAGGGTGATCTTCTCGTTGCTCGCCGCGCTGGTCGTGCTGGAGGCGGCGCCTCCGCCGCTCGAGCACGCGGTCGCGGTCAGGGCGACGCCCATGACCCCTGCCGCTGCGGCCCACAACTTGCGTGTCTGACGCACTGTGACTCCCTTGTCGATCGGACGGCGTCCTCGCCGTACCTCTGGTTCGTCCGCCCGTTCACCTCGGTCGGACCGGCGGCCTGAGCCTGGCGTGGATGCGCTCCCATCGGGTGTGGCACACCTGTGCGGGAGCGTTCCCACGCGCTGGCATGAACCATGGCGTCGGCCTGCAGAGGTGTCAAGGACGACACCGGCCTAAAGTGCCGTGGAAGCGATCCCATCCAGGTGTCGCCGCAGGTCAGGGCGCTGAGGGCGGACCCTCGCGTTACCCAATCGTTACGGCGCCGTGGTCGTGGCGACCTGTCGTCGTCACCCGGACGGGCGCACGCCACGGCACCGTCAGGCGGGGTGCTCCTGCAACCACCGAGTCGCCACTGCCTGCTCCGCCGACAGGGCCTCGCGGACCGCTCCGGCCGCCGCCTTCTCCACCGCCGCGCCGAACAGCGGCACCGCGGCCCGCAGCTCTCCGTCGTACGTGAGCGTGCAGGCGTACGGGCTGACTGCACGCAGGCTCGTCCGCCCCGTCAGCCGCACCGGGGCGCCGACGACCTCGACCACGACCGTGCCGTGGCGACCGTCGCCGTCGGGCTCGTCCCACGCCTCCACCTGCCGCACGTCGATGCGGGCGCCCACGATGGAGCGCAGCTGGGGGGGGATCTGGTCGGTCGGCAGCGACCGCCGCGTCGTCACCGTGAAGCCCTCCGCGGGGGTGCCGGCCACCACCACCTCGCCGTCCGTGTCACCGGTGGCCGCCACCTTCGCCCGGACGTAGGCGGGGTCCGCCAGCATGCGTCCCGCACCGGCGAGATCGGTGGGCAGGTCGAGCGTCACACGGAGCTGCACGGTGGGCCTCCGTCGCGAGCTTCGGGCACCACGGGCGATCGCAGGAACGCGGTTCGCCGGCCGGTGGGGGCGAATGTATCCGAGGGAGCGCCGGTGAGGCGTCGTCGGCCGCCTACCCTGGTCCGGTGTCGACCCTGAGCACGCTGGCGGACCGGTACGGGAGCCTCGAGCCCGCCGATCTGGAGTGGCTGCACCTGCTGGTCGGGGACTGGCAGGTGATCTCCGACCTCGCCTTCGCGGACCTGGTGCTGTGGCTGCCCACCACCGACGACGACTTCGTCGCCGTCGCCCAGGTGCGTCCGTCGACCGCTGCGACCGTGCACTACGACGACGTGGTCGGCGCCCAGGCGCCCGAGGGTCAGCGCGCCCAGCTGCGTCGCGCGCTCGAGGAGCAGCGCGCGCAACGGTCCCGCGAACCGCGGTGGTTCGGGGAGTACGCCGTGCGCGAGGAGGCCGTCCCCGTCGTCCGCAAGGGGCGGGCGGTCGCGGTGCTGGCCCGGCAGACGAACCTCGGTGGTGCGCGCACCCCGAGCCGGCTCGAGCTCAACTTCGTCGAGGCGGCGGACGACCTGCTCGGGATGGTGGCACGGGGCGAGTTCCCGGCTCCCGACGCGCCCACGGGCCCCCGCCGCGGCGCGCCGCGCGTGGCGGACGGCCTCGTCCGCCTCAACGGTGAGGGCGAGGTGCTCTATGCGAGCCCGAACGCCCTGTCCTGCTTCCACCGGCTGGGCGCGCTCGGCGACCTCGTCGGTCGCTCGCTGATCGAGGTCACCACCGATCTGCTGGACGCCGACGCCGCGGTCGACGAGTCCCTTCCGCTGGTGCTGATGGGCCGGGCGCCGTGGCGGGTCGACGTCGAGACGCGCGGTGTCGCGCTGTCCATGCGGGCGGTACCGCTGAGTGAGGGGACGGAGCGGGTCGGCGCCGTGCTGCTGTGCCGCGACGTGTCCGAGCTGCGCCGCCGCGAGCGCGAGCTGATCACCAAGGACGCCACCATTCGGGAGATCCACCACCGGGTGAAGAACAACCTGCAGACGGTCGCTGCGCTGCTGCGGCTGCAGTCGCGGCGGGTCGGCAGCGACGAGGCGCGGGAGGCCCTCGGCGAGGCGGAGCGCCGTGTCGCCACCATCGCCCTGGTGCACGAGACGCTGTCCCAGACGCTCGACGAGACCGTGCCGTTCGACGACCTGATCGGGCGCAGCCTCCGCCTCGCGGCCGATGTGGCCACGCAGGACGGTGCGCACGTGCGGACCCGGGTGCACGGCTCCTTCGGGCTGGTCCGCGCTGAGGACGCGACGGCGCTCGCCCTGGTGCTGACCGAGCTGGTGACCAACGCCGTCGAGCACGGGTTCAGCGGCCGTGCTGCTGGGACGGTGGAGATCACCGCCGAGCGGGCCGGGGACCTGCTCCGTGTGACGGTGGCGGACGACGGCGCCGGAGTCCCGAGCGAGAAGGGAGCCGGCACCGGGCTGGGTACCCAGATCGTCTCGACGCTGGTGCGGAACGAGCTGCGGGGGTCCATCGCGTGGCGTCCGCGGCCCGGCGGCGGCACCAGCGTCGAGCTCGAGGCTCGGCTGCGGGTCAATCGGGATGCGGCAACCGTGGCCTGATCTGCGGTCCCCCCGGAGAGCAGCAGGACCGGCTCGCCAGTCGGCGGCCGGTCCTGTGGCTCGATCGGGTCGGAAGCAGCGGGCGCCCGTGGTCGATCCGCGCGGGGGCCGACGCGGGCGGGCTGCTTGGGTGCCGCGCTCAGCTCAGCTGGCGCGGCGCTGGCGTGCGGTGCGGCGCTTGAGTGCTCGACGCTCGTCCTCGGACAGGCCGCCCCACACGCCGTAGGGCTCGCGCACGGCGAGCGACTGCTCGCGGCACTCCTTGATCACCGGGCACGTGGCGCAGATCGCCTTGGCCGCCTCGGCACGCCGGCGGCGGGCCGCGCCACGCTCGCCCTCTGGGTGGAAGAAGAGGTTCTCGTCGGCGTCGCGGCACGCACCCTGGAACTGCCACTCCCACAGGTCCATCACCGGACCGGGCAAGCGCGAGATCTCGGCCATCTGGTCGTCCTCCTCATGTCCTCGGCCTCGTCGGCCGCTGCGTGCGGACCGCCCTGGCGCCGCAACGGGCGGTGCCGGTCGATCAGGTGGTGCGTGGCCACCGTAGCAACCGCGCCACAGGTTGTTCAAGACCCGGTCGGAAGTTCAGCCTCGGTGAAACGATATGGACGCGTGCCCAGATCTGGTCCCGGTGTCGGTGCAGGCCACGGCATCAGGTGCGGGAGCGCGACCACTGCAGTGCTCAGGCTCCTGCGGCCTGGCACAATCGCGTCATGGCCGAAGACGAGCAGGCCGCGCACCTGGCGCCGGCGCTCACGGTCGCCGCGGTCGCCCGTCGCCTCGGCGTCGCACCGGCGACGCTGCGGACCTGGGACCGGCGTTACGGCCTCGGGCCGTCCGAGCACGCGGCCGGCTCCCACCGTCGGTACGGTGCAGAGGACCTCGCGCGGCTGCTGGTGATGCGGCGGCTGACCATCGACGGCGTCGCACCCGGCGAGGCGGCGCGCATCGCGCTCGCCACCGAGGTCTCCGGCGGTTCGCTCCTGGACGCGGTGCCCGACCGGGTCGCCGTACCGGCGCCGAGCGCGTCCCGGACGCCGGGTCCGGTGGTGGACGCGGCTCTCGCCGGTGACGGCGACGGGTGCGCGGCTCTGCTCCGGATCGGCGCCGGCGGCGACGTGGTCAGCTGGTGGACCGCCCTGGTCGAGCCGGCGCTCGAGGCGCTGAGCCGGCGGACCGTGATCGACCGCCCCGGCGCCGACGCCGAGACGGTGCTGCGGGCAGCCGCCCTGGGCGCCCTCCGGGACGTGACGCCGGACCACGAGACGACGGGTCAGCCCGTCGTCCTCGTCCTGGTGCCGTCCGGTGCCCCGCGGCCGCTGCTGGCGCACGCGCTGGCGGCGGCGCTGGTCCAGCACGGCGTGGACGCTCGCGTGGTCGGCGGCCCCTTGTCGGGTCGGCACGCCGTGGAGCTGGTCGCGATGACGCGGGCCGGTGCGCTGGTCACCGTGTCTCAGCAGCAGGTGCCGGACCTGGCGCCCGTCGCGCGGCTCGCCGAGGACCGGCCCGAGGTGCCGCACTTCGTGATGGTTCCGGACTCGGCGGCCGAGCTGCTGCCGCTGGGTCGGTCCGTGCACCGTGCGCGGACCTTCACCGGGCTGCTGCACGAGGTGCTGGCGGCGCTCGGCGAGTCCGTCGGAGCCTCGAGTCACGGCGGGCGATTTCTCGGGTGATGCCCTGGTGATCCACTCGAACGGGTCACGGACAATTCCGGTTGTCCGCCCTCCACGGGGCAATTCGGCACCGCGCCGTCAAGCAGTTCCTCAGGTGCCGCTAACGTCCTTGCCCAGCGGGCCGATGTATCGGTAAACGCCCAGATGGGTGTCCGTTGCAGGGGAGGGTTACCCGAATGGCTGGCGTGGTGGTGTGCCATGCGTCGGCGTCGGTGCGCGAGCGCCTCGTCGTCGCGTCGATCGGCGTGCCCGTGCTCGCGCCGGTCCGCGCCGCCGCCACCGCGGAGGAGCTGCTGGCGCTCGCTCGCCGGGTGCCGCCCTCGATCGCACTGATCGACGCGCACCTACCCGGCGCGGGCACCGTCGACGTCGTCCGGCGGCTCCGGGCGGTCGCCCCCACCACTGCGGTGGTGCTGCTCGCGGGACCGGACGACGGCGCGGCCCTCGACCGTGCGCTGGCCCTGGGCGCTCGCGGGTTCCTCGCACCGGAGGTCGGACGCGCCGAGCTCGCCGCGGTCGCGGCGCACGTGCAGGCCGGGCTCGCCGGTGGTGGCCGGTCCGCCACCGTCCCGCAGCCGGTCTCCGCGAGCCAGGTCGAGTCGGTGCACGACGTGCGCTCGCTGCCGCTGGCCCCGGAGGCGCTCGCGTCGGTCGGCGCGCACTCCTCGGGCGACCTCGAGCTGACCCGGCGCGAGGTGCAGGTGCTGGTCGGCATGAGCAACGGCCAGTCCAACGCGCAGATCGGCGCGGAGCTGTTCCTGTCGGAGGACACGGTCAAGACCCACGCCCGGCGGCTGTTCCGCAAGCTCGGCGCCCGGGACCGCGCTCAGGCCGTCGCCATCGGACTGCGCCGCGGCATCATCCGCTGACCGCTCGGCACCCGGCTCCGCGGGCGGCGGCAGGACCGTCCCGGCGGCTCTGACCGCTGCCGGGAGGCCCGTCCCGGCCCCGTACCATGGACCGATGAGCCGGACAGAGGAGCACGACCCGTTCGGCCGCACAGGACTGACGTACGACGACGTCCTGCTGCTGCCAGGGGAGACCGACGTCATCCCCAGCGAGGTCGACACGACCTCGCGTCTCACGCGCCAGATCTCGGTGCGCGTCCCCCTGCTGTCTGCCGCGATGGACACCGTCACCGAGTCGCGGATGGCCGTGGCCATGGCACGGCAGGGCGGCATCGGGGTGCTGCACCGCAACCTGTCGATCGCCGACCAGGCGCACCAGGTGGACCTGGTCAAGCGCTCCGAGTCGGGCATGGTCTCCGACCCCGTGACGGTGGGGCCGGACGCCACGCTCGCCGAGCTGGACCGGCTGTGCGCCACGTACCGGGTGTCCGGGCTGCCGGTGGTGGACGACGAGCGGCACCTGCTGGGCATCATCACCAACCGCGACCTGCGGTTCGTCTCCGCCGCCGAGTTCGAGCAGCGTCGCGTGCGCGAGACCATGACGTCGATGCCGCTGGTCACCGCACCGGTGGGGATCGCCCGCGAGGACGCCGCGGCGCTGCTGGCCAAGCACAAGGTCGAGAAGCTGCCCCTGGTCGACGAGCGGGGCGTGCTGCAGGGTCTGATCACCGTCAAGGACTTCGTGAAGTCCGAGCAGTACCCGGACGCGACCAAGGACGCCGAGGGGCGGCTGGTGGTCGGTGCGGCCATCGGGTTCTTCGGCGACGCGTGGGAGCGGGCGACCGCCCTGGTCGATGCCGGGGTCGACGTGCTGGTGGTGGACACCGCCAACGGGCACGCGCGCCTCATGCTCGACATGGTGCGCCGGCTCAAGGCCGACCCGGCGACGGCGCACGTGCAGGTGATCGGCGGCAACATCGCGACGTACGAGGGGGCGAAGGCCCTGGTTGACGCCGGTGCCGACGCGGTGAAGGTCGGCGTGGGCCCGGGCTCGATCTGCACCACGCGCGTGGTGGCGGGCGTCGGCGTGCCGCAGATCACCGCGATCTACGACGCTGCACGGGCGTGCAAGCCGGCCGGGGTGCCGGTGATCGGCGACGGCGGCCTGCAGTACTCGGGCGACATCGCCAAGGCTCTGGTGGCCGGTGCCGACACGGTGATGCTCGGCTCGCTGCTCGCCGGTTGCGACGAGTCGCCGGGCGACCTCGTGTTCGTCAACGGCAAGCAGTACAAGCACTACCGCGGCATGGGGTCGCTCGGTGCGATGGCCTCCCGCGGCCGGGTCAGCTACTCCAAGGACCGCTACTTCCAGGCGGACGTGCCGTCCGACGAGAAGATCGTGCCGGAGGGCATCGAGGGCCAGGTGCCCTACCGGGGGCCGCTCGGCGCCGTCGCGCACCAGCTGGTCGGCGGGCTGCACCAGTCGATGTTCTACGTCGGTGCGCACACGATCCCGGAGCTGCAGGCCCGCGGGAAGTTCATCCGGATCACGCCGGCGGGGCTGAAGGAGTCGCACCCGCACGACATCCAGATGACGGTCGAGGCGCCGAACTACAAGCGCTGAGGCGGATCGGGGCACGGCCGCGAAGCGGACTTGACGCGACCGCGCCGCGACCTCCCACACCCGAACCTCTGCACACGAAGGCCCCGGATCCCTGCGGTTCCGGGGCCTTCGTCGTTCCTCAGGCCGCGACGGGCTGCGCCTCGGTCGGCGCCGCCTCGACGTCGGCCTCGTCCTCCGCATGGCCGCCCTTGCCTGCCGGCAGCCAGAGGGCGATGACGGTGGCGACCAGCAGCACCGCGGCGCCCGTGAACACGGCGGGGCGGGCGGCGTCG
>NCKG01000381.1:0-1143 GCA_002279095.1 Cellulomonas sp. 14-74-6 | reverse complement strand
TCGACGCGTCGCCGCAGCTGCGCGTGGCCGGTCAGGTCGACCCCGGCCTGTTGCTCGCTGGAGAGACGCCTCGTCTCATCGACGAGTGGCAGCTGGTTCCGGAGGTCTGGAACGCGGTGCGTCACTCGGTCGACGAGCGTCAGGCGAGCGGGCAGTTCATCCTCACGGGGTCCGCGACCCCGACCGACGACGTCACGCGGCACACGGGCGCCGGGCGGTTCTCGCGAGTCCGGATGATGCCGATGTCGCTGCTCGAGCAGCAGCGTTCCAGCGGCGGGGTGTCCCTTCGGGCTCTGCTCGACGGTGAGGCCGCCAGCAGCGCGGGGAGCGACGTAGACCTGCTCGGTGTCGCGCAGCTCCTGTGCCGCGGGGGCTGGCCGGGGAACCTCGAGCGGGAGCTCGGCGATGCGATCAACGCCAACCGCGACTACCTGGCGACGATCGCCGGCGCCGACATCGTCACACTCGACGGTGTCCGCCGGGACCCTCGCAAGGTCAGCGCGCTGATCTTCGCGCTCGCCCGAAACGCCGGAACCTACGTGACCAACCGCACCCTGCAGGCAGATATCACCGGTGACGGGCAGAACCTCGCCCCGCGGACCTTGGACAGCTACCTGGACGCCCTCGCCCGACTATGGCTGTACGTCGAGCAGCCGGCGTGGGGCCAGCACATGCGCTCGTCGGCCCAGGTGCGGCGGGCCCCCAAGCGACACCTGGTCGACCCGTCCCTCGCGGCGGCCGCCCTGGGCGCCACTCCCGAGGCGCTGGTGGCAGACCCGGAGACCTTCGGGCAGCTGTTCGAGAGCCTCGTGTTCCGTGACCTGTCGATCTACGCCCAGGCGATCGACGCTCGGGTGTTCGCGTACCAGGACACCGCTGCCGAGCTCGACGCGGTCGTCGTCCGCGGCGATCGTTGGATGGGGGTCGAGGTCAAGCTGTCGGGCCGTGCGGAGATCGTCGACGGGGCCGCGTCCGGGATGCTCCGGCTCGCTGAGCGGATGCGAACTCCGCCCTCAGCCCTTGCCGTCGTGACAGCCACCGGTCCGTCCTACCGTCGGCCGGACGGCGTCGTCGTCACCTCGATCTTGGACCTCGGCCCCTGACACGATCGTCGAAGGACACCGTGGCCGCTCACGCGCGGTC
>NCKG01000074.1:0-8382 GCA_002279095.1 Cellulomonas sp. 14-74-6 | reverse complement strand
CGTCGTGCTGACCCCGACCCGCGAGCTGGCGCTGCAGGTGTCCGAGGCGATCGAGTCGTTCGCCCAGCACCTGCCGGGCGTCGGCGTGGTGGCCGTGTATGGCGGTGCGCCGTACCTGCCGCAGCAGCGCGCGCTCGCGCGCGGCGCCCAGGTGGTGGTCGGTACGCCAGGCCGCGTCCTGGACCACCTGGAGCGGCGGACTCTGGTGCTGGACGAGCTGCGCTTCCTGGTGCTCGACGAGGCCGACGAGATGCTGCGCATGGGCTTCGCCGAGGACGTCGACCGCGTGCTCAGCTCCGCGCCGGAGCGCCGCCAGATGGCCCTGTTCTCCGCCACGATGCCGCCGGCGATCCGTCGGGTCGCCGAGCAGCACCTGGTCGACCCGGCGCAGGTGACCGTGTCCAGGCAGTCGTCGACCGTCACGACGGTCCGCCAGACGTACGCCGTGGTGCCGTTCCGGCACAAGACGGGCGCGCTGGCCCGGGTGCTCGCGGTGTCCGACGCGGACGCGAGCATCGTCTTCGTCCGCACCCGTGAGGCCGCCGAGCAGGTGGGCTCGGCCCTGGTGGAGCGCGGCGTCTCCGCCGCGTACATCTCAGGCGACGTGGCGCAGGGCGAGCGGGAGAAGATCGTCGACCGGCTGCGCTCGGGGGCGCTCGACGTGCTGGTGGCGACCGACGTCGCCGCCCGTGGGCTCGACGTGGACCGCATCGGCCTGGTGGTGAACTTCGACGTGCCCCGCGAGCCGGAGGCCTACGTGCACCGCATCGGGCGGACCGGGCGGGCCGGCCGCGCAGGCGAGGCGCTCACCTTCGTCACACCCGCCGAGCAGGGCAAGCTGCGCCAGATCGAGCGCACCACCCGCGTGCAGCTCGAGCAGATCCAGATCCCGACGCCGGCGCAGGTGTCCGCGCACCGGGTGACCAGCCTGCTGGCTCGCGCCGACGAGCGGGCGGCACTCGGCCGGCTCGAGGCGTACCAGGAGGCCATCGCGGCCCATGTCGCCGAGCGGCCGGGCACCGACCTGGTGCAGCTGCTGGCCGTGGTCGCCGCGCTCGCGGTCGGCGACGAGGGCCCGGCGCCGCGCCCCGAGCTCGGTGACGACCTCGACGACGCGCTCAGCCGCGCGCGGCTGACCGACGCACCCGAGCGGCACGGTTCGCAGCACACGTCCGACGGCGGTCGCCGACGCACGGACACCCGTCGCGCGGACGGCAGCACCCGCTACCGCGTGGCCGTGGGCCACCGCGACGGCGTGCAGCCGAACGCCCTGGTCGGGGCCCTGACGAACGAGGGCGGGCTGACCGGCAAGGACCTCGGCAAGATCGACATCTTCGGGTCGTTCTCGCTGGTGGACATCCCGGCCGGCCTCACGGCCGAGGTGGTGGAGCGGCTGAGCCGGACGCGGGTGGCCGGACGGCCGCTGCGCATCCGGCTGGACAGCGGACCGCGCGACAGCGGGCCGCGGGCCCCGCACGGTCCGAGCCGTCCCGCCGGGCACGTGCACGCCGCCCGGCACTGACGGCGCGGGCGTCGCGCCCGGAGCACGACGACGAGGGCCCCGCGGCTGCTGCCGGCGGGGCCCTCGTCGTACGAGCCTGGCTGGCCGCAGGAGCCCGGCGAGGCCCCTCGGCCGGGTGCGTCAGACCCGGACCAGGGCCGACTCGAGCGCGGCGGCGACCAGGGCGTCCACGTCGGCGGGGTCGGTGTCGAAGGCGCACATCAGGCGCACCTCCCCCGTCTCCGCCGCCCAGTCGTAGAAGTGGTACGTCTGCCGCAGGTCGGCCGCCATCGGCGCGGGCATGCGGACGAACACGGCGTTGCTCTGCGTCGGCTGCGTCGGCTCGATGCCCGCGACCTGCTCCAGGCCGACGCGCAGCCGGGCTGCCATCGCGTTGGCGTGCCGCGCCGAGCGCAGCCAGAGGTCGCCCTCGTACAGCGCGAGCAGCTGTGCCGAGACGAAGCGCATCTTCGAGGCGAGCTGCAGGTCGATCTTGCGCAGGTACTCGATGCCCTCGACCGCCGACCTGTCGAGCACCACGATCGCCTCGCCGAGCAGGGCGCCGTTCTTGGTCCCGCCGAGAGAGACCACGTCCACGCCGACGTCGGTGGTCAGCGCACGCAGCGGCACGTCGAGGAACGCCGCGGCGTTCGACAGGCGGGAGCCGTCGAGGTGCAGGCGAAGGCCCTGGCTGTGGGCGTGCTCGGCGATCGCGCGGATCTCCGCAGGCGTGTAGACCGTGCCGAGCTCCGTGGACTGGGTGATGGAGACCACCCCGGGCTGGGCGCGGTGCGCGTCGCCCCGGCCACCGAGCTGGGTGGCGACGAGCTCGGGTGTCAGCTTGCCGTCAGGGGTCTCGACCGGCAGGAGCTTCAGGCCGGCGACGCGCTCCGGGGCGGCGTTCTCGTCGGTGTTGACGTGCGCCGTCGCCGTGCAGATCACCGCGCCCCAGCGCGGCAGCATCGACTGGAGCGAGATCACGTTGGCACCGGTGCCGTTGAGCACCGGGTAGACGTCGACGTCGGCGCCCAGCTGCTGCGACAGCACAGCACCCAGCCGTGCGGTGTACGGGTCGGCGCCGTACGCGGGGACGTGCCCACCGGCGGCCTCGGCGATGGCGGCGAGCACCTCGGGGTGCGCGCCGGCGTAGTTGTCCGAGCCGAAGTCGTGGTGGGACGGGTCGTGGAGTGCAGTCACGACCCCCAGTCTCGCGCACCGGTGCGACACGTCGGGGCGGCGAGGTCCGGCGGTGCGGCGCCGGCAGGCAGCCCGAGCGGGCGCGCACGAGGTGCGTGATGATCGGGCCGAACGCCCGTCCATCCCGTCCGAGGAGGCCGCCCGTGACAGCACCGGGGACGCCCGCACCGCAGACGCCGCAGCAGGCCGGCCGGCAGCAGCCGTCCGGCGGCGCGGGCCCGGACGACCAGCACGACACCACCCGGCACGAGACCGAGGCGGAGCGCATGGACCGCAACTGGGACGAGCTGATGCAGGAGCTGCGCGTCACCCAGACCGGTGCGCAGATCCTGGTCGGCTTCCTGCTGACGGTGCCGTTCCAGCAGCGGTTCGCCCAGCTGGACCACTACCAGCGCAGCGTCTACCTGGTGCTGGTCGCGCTCGCGGTGCTGGCCACGGTGCTCATCGTCACGCCGGTCAGCCTGCACCGGCTGCTGTTCCGGCGGCGGATGAAGCGGGAGCTGGTCAAGGCAGGCAGCGTGTTCGCGCTCGCGGGGCTGGGCGTGCTCGCCGTCGTGCTGACGGGGGTGCCGCTGCTGCTGTTCGACGTCGTCGTCTCACGGCATGCGGGGTGGGTCGCCGCCGCCGTGGTGGCGGTGCTGCTGGCCGTCTGCTGGTGGACCGTCCCGCGGCTGATGGGACGCGGCGCGCCACCGTCGCAGCCACCGCGCTGACGGACCGGCTCAGCGCCCAGCGTCCGCCGCGGCCGCCCGGCAGGCGCTGCAGGTCCCGGTCAGCTCGATGACGTGGTCCACGTCGGTGAAGCCGTGCGCCGCACCGACCTGCTCGGCCCAGCTCTCCGCCGCCGGCCCGTCGATCTCCACGGTCCGGCCGCAGCCGCGGCAGACGAGGTGATGGTGGTGGCTGCGCTCGGCGCAACGGCGGTAGACGGCCTCCCCCTCGGCGGTGCGCATGGTGTCGACCTCGCCGGAGTCCGCGAGCGCCTGCACCGTGCGGTACACGGTGGCGAGGCCGACCCCGGAGCCGCGGTGGCGCAGCAGGTCGTGCAGCTGCTGCGCGCTCCGGAACTCCTCGACGTCGTGCAGCAGCTCGAGGATCTCGGCCCGCTGCTTGGTGTGCCGTTGCGGCTCGGCCATCGGCGCGCTCCTGTTGAGAGTGATTCCCAGCAGTCTAGCGGGCTCGGTCCACCAGCCGGTCGACCGGCAGGGTGGTGATCACCCGGTCGGGGCCGATGCCGTGCTGCACGGCCCGTTCGCAGCCCGCGATCAGCCAGTCGAGCTGACCGGGCGCGTGCGAGTCGGTGTCGATGGTGAAGACGCAGCCGGCGTCGACGGCGATCTGCAGCAGCTCGTGCGGCGGGTCGAGCCGGTCCGGACGGCAGTTGATCTCGACGGCGACGCCGTGCTCGGCGCACGCGTCGAACACCGCACGGGCGTCGAACTCGCTGGGCGGCCGAGGCCGTCCGCCCGTCAGGCGGCGGCCGGTGCAGTGACCCAGCACGTCGGTGTCGGGGTCCGCGACGGCCGCCAGCATCCGACGCGTCATCGCGGCGCGGTCCATCCGCAGCTTGGAGTGCACCGAGGCGACGACGACGTCCAGCCGCTGCAGCAGCGCCGGCTCCTGGTCCAGGGTGCCGTCCTCGAGGACGTCGACCTCGATGCCGGTCAGCACGCGGAACGGTGCGACGGCGTCGTTCAGAGCGGCGACCTCCTCGAGCTGGGCCGTCAAGCGTGCCGGGGACAGGCCGTTGGCCACCGTGAGGCGCGGCGAGTGGTCCGTGATGGCGAGGTACTCGTGCCCGAGCGCCATCGCCGCCAGCACCATCTCCTGGATGGACGTGGTGCCGTCGCTCGCCCGCGAGTGGGCATGGAGGTCGCCCCGCAGCGCAGCGCGGAGCTCGGCCGCCGGGCCTACGGGTGCGGGGCGGGAGGCCAGCTCGGCCTCGAGCCGGTCGAGGTACTCGACGCGGGCGCCACGGAGCACCTGGGTGACCACCTCCGCCGTCCGGGCCCCGACGCCGGGGAGGTCTTCGAGCGAACCCGCGGCGGCGAGCGCCAGCACCTGGTCCGGCGGGGTGCGCTCGACGCTGCCGGCGGCGGCGCGGAACGCCTCCGAGCGGTAGGCGCTGGCCTGACCGCGTTCGAGCAGGAAGGCGATGCGTCGCAGCGCTGCGACGGCCTCGTCGCGCCCCTGCTGCGCCGTACGTCCGGTCACGAGGCCTTGCGCCGGGTGCGGCGGGCCGGCGGCTTGTCCTCGGCCTTCGCGCTCGCCTTGTCGTCCTTCTCGTCGGCGGCCTTCGTGGTGGGCGTCCGGTGCGCCACGGATCCGGTCGCCGAGCCCTCGCGCGTCTTCTCGACGCTGCGCTGCAGCGCGGCGAGCAGGTCGACCACCTCGCCGCCCTCGCCGCCCTCAGCAGCCGGCGGGGCGGGCGCGACGCGCGTCTCGCCACTGGCGATCTTTTCCTCGATCAGGTCGTGCAGCGCGGCGCCGTAGCGGTCGTGGTACTGCGACGGGTCGAAGTCGGCCGCCAGGGAGTCGACCAGCGTGGAGGCCATCGCGAGCTCCTGCGGCTTGACCTGGACGTCGGTCTCCAGGATCGGGAAGTCCGCCTCGCGCACCTCGTCGGGCCACAGCAGCGTCTGCATGCAGATGACGTCGCCGCGCACGCGCAGCACCGCCATCGACTCGCGCTGCCGCAGCGCCACCGTCACCACGGCCATGCGGTCGGCCTGCTCCAGGGCGCCGCGCAGCAGCGCGTAGGGCTTGACCGCCGTCTTCTCCGGCTCGAGGTAGTACGTCTTGCCGAGCAGGATCGGGTCCACCTGCTCCGCGGGCACGAACTCCAGCACCTCGATCTCGCGCGACGTGGTCAGCGGCAGGGCGGCGAAGTCCTCGTCCTCGAGCACCACCAGCTTGCCGTCGTCGGTCTCGTAGCCCTTGGCGATGTCCGACCACTCGACGGTCTCCCCGTCGACGCTGCAGACCTTCTTGTACCGGATGCGGCCGCCGTCCTCGCGGTGCACCTGGTGCAGGGCCACCTCGTGCTCACCGGTCGCCGCGTACAGCCGAACGGGCACGTTGACGAGGCCGAAGGCCACCGCGCCCTTCCAGATCGCTCGCACGTCGCCGCCTCGCCCTCGTCTCGCCGACAGCCCCGTGACCCCGGGCAGGGACGAGCGGCCGCGTGGCGCGGGGCCCGTTCCTGCAGGATGCCACGGACAGGCAAGGTTCGCCTCACCCCGCTGCCCCGGCCAGCGCACCGACCCCGGCGGGGACCCGGTCACCGTCGGCGCCGGCGAGCCAGTCGAGCAGGCCGCACACCGCATCGGTGCAGCCGCCGCAACCCGTGGTCGCGCGCGTGGCGCGCGCGACGTCCGCCGGGGTGCGAGCCCCGTCGCCCCAGGCACGGACCAGCTCACCCTTGGTGACGCCGTTGCACCGGCAGACGGTGGCGCGGTCGGGCATCAGGGTGACGGACGGCTCCGGCTCCGGACCGGCGCCCCGAACCGGTCGCAGCAGCAGGTGGGCCGGGTCCGCGGGGACGGGGGTGCGACGGGTGTAGGCGGCGGTCAGGTCCGCCGCGACGGGGCCGGCACCGACGCACGTGGCGCCCACCACCGCTCCCCCGGCGACCACGACCTCGACGTGCCGGCCGATGCTCGGGTCGCTGAGGCGGACGGAGCGGTGCTTGCCGGCCGTGGCCGCGGCTCCCGTCAGCCCCATGGTGACCACCTCGAGCCCGTGCGCCTTGAGCCGGACGACGTCGGTCGCTGCGCCCACGTCGACCGTCCGGGGTCGCGGCACCGCTGCGGCCCCCCGAGCCAGCACGTCCGCGAGGCGCCGCGCCTGCTCCCACCCCTGTGCGACCAGGCCGGACGAGCCATCCGGCGGCTGCGCGCAGTCCCCGACCGCATGCACGTGCGGGTCCGACGTGGCGCCGTCGCCGTCGACGAGGACGCCGCGCGCGACGGCGAGCCCTGCACCTTCCGCGAGGCCGACCTCCGGCACCGTGCCGGTGGCGAGCACGAGCAGGTCGGTGGGGAGCTCGTCGCCGTCGGGGAACCGAAGACCACGCACCCGGCCGCCCCGCACGAGCACCGCGGCGGGGGGACGGCCCGTGCGGACGGCGATCCCCAGCCGGCGCAGCCCGTGCTCGAGCGCCTCGGAGGCGGCCGCATCGAGCTGGCGGTCCATCAGGTGCGGTCCCGCATGCACCACGGCCGCCTCCATCCCGCGCTCGGTCAGCGCGCACGCGACCTCGAGGCCGAGCACTCCGCCGCCGAGCACGACGGCCCGCGCTGACGTGGTGACGGCATCGGCGACGCCGCGCGCGTCCGCGAGGGTGCGCAGGGGGTGCACGCCGAGCGGGGACGGGTGCAGCCCGGGCAGCTCCGGGACCCGGGCTCGTGCACCGGTGGCCAGCACCAGGGCGTCGTACGGCACCACGGCACCGTCGTCGCAGGTCACCGTCCGTGCAGCACGGTCGATCGCGACTGCGGCGACCCCGCACCGCACGGCGACGCGTCCGTCGGCTGCGGGCAGGGCGAGGGACTCCTCGTCCACCCGCCCGGCGACCAGCTCACCGAGCAGCACCCTGTTGTACGGCTGGTGCGGCTCGGCACCGACCACGGTCACGTCCGCGTCCGGGCACCGACGGACGAGCTCGTCGACCAGACGGGACCCGACCATGCCGTAGCCCACGACGACCACCCGCATCAGCGGGCCCCGGCCGGGACGGCGGCGACCGGCGCAGGCGCCCCGTCGCGAACGGGCGCCGGGCGCACGTCGACGGCGCAGACCTTGAACTCCGGCATCCCCGAGACCGGGTCGGTCGCGTCGACCGTCAGCCGGTTGGCGCTGCCCTTCCCGGACCAGTGGAACGGCACGAACACCACCTCCGGGCGGGTGCGTGGGGTGACGTGGGCGGTCAGCAGAGCGGTGCCCCGCGCCGAGCTCACCTCGACGAGGTCGCCGTCGTCGACACCGATCCGGTGCGCCAGCAGCGGGTGCAGCTCGACGTACGGCTCGGGCTGCGCAGCCTCCAGCGCGGGCACCCGGTGCGTCTGAGCGCCCGACTGGTAGTGCTGCAGCACCCGGCCGGTGACGAGGTAGACCGGTGCGTCGGCGCGCAGGTCGTCGGCCGGACCGTGGTGGTCCACCGCGAGCATCCGAGCGCGACCGTCCGCCGTGGGGAACCCGTCGGAGAACAGCCGCGGGGTGCCGGGGTGCGCCGGTGTCCCCTGCTGACCGGCCGGGCAGGGCCAGTGCAGCGCGTCGGCGTCGGCGTCCAGACGGGCGTGGCTGAGGCCGCTGTAGTCGGCGACGCCCCCGGCGCTGGCCAGCGCGAGCTCGTCGAACACCTGGGCCGGGTCGGTCGGGAAGCCGTCGGGCACGCCGAGGCGGGCCGCCAGCTGGTGCAGCACCTCGAGCTCCGAGCGCACCCCGGGCGGCGCCTCGACGGCGCGCCGACGACGCAGCACCCGGCCCTCCAGCGACGTGGTGGTCCCTTCCTCCTCCGCCCACTGGGTCACGGGCAGCACCACGTCGGCCAGCAGCGCCGTCTCCGACGGCACGACGTCGCACACGACCAGCAGGTCCAGCGCCTGCAGCCGCTCGCGCACCCGGTCCGCGTCGGGTGCGCTGACCAGCAGGTTGCTGCCGTGCACCAGCAGCGCGCGCGGACC
>NCKG01000380.1:0-1152 GCA_002279095.1 Cellulomonas sp. 14-74-6 | reverse complement strand
GGACGTCCGGTGGCTCGTCGGCGGGACCGCTGGGGCCCGCCGCCGCTCGGGTTCCGGCGGAGCGGCCCTCCGGCCCCGACGCGCGGTCCGACCTTGCGTCCGACGAGGTCGCAGGCGCAGCGCCAGGTGCGCCGGGACGTCCCCGGGACGCGCGCGGTGCGGAACCGGCTCCTGCGGAACCGGTCTTCGGCGGCGGAGCCTCTGCCGACGCCGAGGCGGACGGCACAGGACGACCCCAGGAGGCTGCGGCCTCGTCCACGCTGGGGATGCCGGGCGACCGGGTTGCCGCGCGGCCCGCCGCGCCGGCTGCCGACAACCGGGTGGACGGGTCGGCTGCTGACGCTGGTGCCGCCGCGGCGGTCGGCCGGTCCGTCGGTGCACCGCTGCCGGCCGGTGTCGCCGCATCGCCCAGCACGCCCTCGACCCGGGCCTCGACGCCCAGCGTCTCCCGCAGCGCCTGCGCCACCGCCTCGGCGTGGCTGCCGCGCTGGAACTGCTGGATCAGACCCGGCTGGGCGAACCCGAGCCGCAACGTCGTCGCGTCGAGCTCGAGCACCTGCGCGTGCTGGCTGACCAGGGCGTGCGTGAGCAGCCGCAGCCCACGGAGGGTGCCGAGCACCTCCGGCCAGCGACGGCGGAGCATCTCGGTGTCCGGGCCGCCCGCTCCGCGCGGCGCTGCCGCAGCTGCAGGCGCAGCCGGGCTAACCGGTGCCGCGGTAGCCGCGGCCGCCGGGGTAGCCGGTGCCGCCGGTGCCGGTGCCGGGGGCACCGGTGGCCTGGTGGCCGACGTCGACGAGGCACCAGTCGTGGCCGTCGCGGGCTCAGCTGCTCGACGGACAGGAACGTCGTCGACCGGCCACGGCGGCGTGTCCAGGTCGACCGGGGTGCTCGGAGCCGCCGCGGGCGGCGCTGCTGCAGCCGGTGCCTCAGCGGTCTCGGCGACTGTGGCCGGCGCCTCGGCCACCGGCGGCACGGTGCGCGGGGTGGGCGGCGTGGCGAGCGGCGGGGTGGGCGGCGTGGCGAGCGGCGGGGTGGCCGGCTCCACGGGCGCCGCCGCACGGGCGGCCGCCGCAGGCGCGGCACCGGCACCGACCGCCGTCGGGACCGCCGCGAACCCGCCGCGCTCCAGGCGGTCGAGCCGTGCACCGAAAG
>NCKG01000379.1:0-1152 GCA_002279095.1 Cellulomonas sp. 14-74-6 | reverse complement strand
AGCAGCTTGCGCCGCAGGTCGGGCGTACGGAACGCCCGCACGAATGCGCTGAGCACCTGTCCTCCTGGCACCGCCCGTCGGCGGCATCTCGTCCGGCCGGAGCACTCCGGCCGGGCCGCCTGCGACGCGTCGCAGGCACCTCGGGAACCCTAACGGATCCCTCAGGGTGCCGGAACGGGGCCGGCGAGCGAGGGTCTCGCCCACCGGCCCCGTCTCGGGTCGATCAGTCCTGCGGGACGCTCCCGCCGGCGGCCACGATCTTCTCCTTGGCGGACGCCGACAGGGCGTCCACCGCCACGGAGACCGTCACCGTGAGCTCACCGTCGCCGAGCACCTTGACCGGCTTGCCCTTGCGGACAGCGCCCTTGGCCACGAGGTCCGCGACGGTCACGTCGCCACCGTTCGGGTAGAGCTCGGACAGGCGGTCGAGGTTGACCACCTGGTACTCGACACGGAACGGGTTGGTGAACCCGCGCAGCTTGGGCAGGCGCATGTGCATCGGCATCTGGCCACCCTCGA
This sequence comes from Cellulomonas sp. 14-74-6, assembly GCA_002279095.1. Taxonomy (GTDB): domain Bacteria; phylum Actinomycetota; class Actinomycetes; order Actinomycetales; family Cellulomonadaceae; genus Cellulomonas. The sequence continues at coordinate 633 of NCKG01000379.1, read as the reverse complement.
ACCGCTCAGGGACCTGGTACCGGGCCTTCGTGCCCTTGGTGCCGCGACCGGCGGACTTGCCCTTGGACGCCTCACCACGACCCACACGGGTCTTGGCGGTCTTCGCGCCCGGGGCCGGCCGCAGGTGGTGCACGCGCAGCGTGCCACCGGCACCCGGGACGGCGGCGGCCTCGGCGGCCTCCTTCGCCGCGGCCGAGACCGCGGGGGTGGCCTTGGCCTTCGCCGGAGCCTTGGCGGCCTTCTCGGTCTTCTCGGCCTTGGTCGCCTTCTCCGCCTTGGCAGCGGCTGGCTTCTCGGCGGCGGGCTTGTCGGCCGCCTTCGAGGCCTTGGCAGGAGCGGCCTTCGCCGCCGCAGCCTTCTTCGCCGGGGCCTTCGCCTCGGTCGTCTCGTCGGCCTTCTTCTCGTCGGCCATGGTCACTCGACCTCCTCGACCGCGACGAGGTGCGTCACCGTGCGGACCATACCGCGGATCTCGGGACGGTCCTCCTTGACGACCACGTCACCGATCCGCTTCAGGCCCAGGGTGCGCAGCGTGTCGCGCTGGTTCTGCTTGCCGCCGATGGCGGACCTGGTCTGGGTCACCTTGAGTCGCGCCATCACGCACCGACCTTCGCGGCCGTCGCAGCGGCACGA
>NCKG01000073.1:0-8392 GCA_002279095.1 Cellulomonas sp. 14-74-6 | reverse complement strand
CGTGCAGGCGCGCCTCGACGCGGATCGGCGTGCGCTCGCGCACGCGCTCGACCACCTCGAGGAACAGCCGTGGCTGCTTGCGCTCCGAGACGTAGATGGCCGGGTAGAGCACCAGCGGCACCGGAGGCTCGTGGCGAGGCCGGACGTGCTCCAGACGGAAGCCGAGGTTGACCCACGCCAGCCGGGCCTTCTCCGCGAGCGGCTGGACCGTCCACCGGGACACGACCTCGCGCGCCTCGTTCGCCGTGCGTTCGGAGTTGGCGAACGTCGGGAAGAGCGCGCAGGACAGCGCCAGCGCGGCCTGCTCCACCGGATGCGGGTACGTGGTGGTGGGCCACCAGAGGAAGTTCATCAGCCGCGGCTCGGCACCGGCGGGGCGGAGCGTGCGCCACACGTCCACCGAGTCGAGCACGTCCATGCTGATCACCACGGTGGTGACCGGGTCGACGAACTCGAGCGGGATCAGGTCGAAACCGGCGCACCTGCGCGGTCCCGGCCCGATCAGCTCCGAGCCGGGGAACACCCGGAGCAGCCGCCGCACCAGCGTGGAGCCGGCGTCGTGCCCGACGACGTGGCCGCTGCCGTCGACGAGCGCCGCGTCGTGCTTGATGGCGACCTTGGTGATCATCGTGCGTCGCCGCCCACCGTGTCGGTCGCGCCGGCGTGGGCGAGCGCGGCGTCGTCCGGACTGCCGGCCGGCGTGACCAGCTGCTGACCCTGCGCGGCTGCCGCAGGTGCCTCCACCGGGGCCGGCCGCGTGGTGCTCGGCAGGTCCCGCGCCTCGGGCCGGTCGTCGGAGCCGCGCGGTGCCGACGGCTCGGCCGGCTGCTCGTCGTCGAGCGACGCCCGGATCCGCATCCCGTAGAAGGACCGGTGCACGAAGAACGCCGACACCAGGAAGAAGACCCCGGCGAGGATGCGCACCAGCGTGCCGTTGCCGTCCCCGGTCAGGCTCACACCCAGCTCGACGGCCAGCAGGCCGAACAGCGTCGTGAACTTGATCACGGGGTTGAGGGCCACCGAGGAGGTGTCCTTGTACGGGTCGCCGACGGTGTCGCCGACGATCGTCGCGTCGTGCAGCGAGGTGCCCTTGGCGTGCAGGTCCACCTCGACCACCTTCTTGGCGTTGTCCCAGGCCCCACCGGCGTTGGCCATGAAGATCGCCTGGTAGAGCCCGAAGATCGCGATCGAGATCAGGTAGCCGATGAAGAAGTACGGCTCCAGGAACGCGAACGCGAGGGTGACGAAGAAGACGGCCAGGAACATGTTGAGCATGCCCTGCTGGGCGTACTGGGTGCAGATGTCGACGACCTTGCGGGAGTCGGACACGCTGGCACGCGTGCTGCCGTCCAGCCGGATCGTGTTCTTGATGAACTCGACCGCCCGGTAGGCGCCGGTGGTCACCGCCTGGATGGACGCGCCGGTGAACCAGTAGATGACGGCCCCGCCGGCGATCAGGCCGAGCAGGAACGGCGGGTGCAGCAGGGACAGGTTCTGCACGTCCTTCGTCAGGCCGGCGGTGAGCGCCATGATGATCGAGAAGATCATGGTGGTGGCGCCCACGACGGCCGTGCCGATCAGCACGGGCTTGGCGGTCGCCTTGAACGTGTTCCCGGCGCCGTCGTTCTCCTCCAGCATCTGCTTGGCGCTGTCCCACTTCGGCTCGATGCCGAAGTCGGCGGCCAGCTCCGCGTCGACGTTCTCGACCTCCTCGATCAGGGACAGCTCGTACACGCTCTGGGCGTTGTCCGTCACGGGGCCGTACGAGTCGACCGCGATGGTCACCGGACCCATGCCGAGGAAGCCGAACGCCACGAGGCCGAAGGCGAACACCGCAGGCGCGGTCATCAGGGCGCTCAGGCCCTGCCCGCTGATCAGGTACGCGCCGCTCATCAGGGCGACGATCGCCATGCCGAGCCAGTAGCCGGAGAAGTTGCCGGCCACCAGGCCGGACAGGATGTTCAGCGACGGACCGCCCTCGCGGGAGCTCTTCACCACCTCGCGCACGTGGCGGCTGGAGGTCGAGGTGAACACCTTGACCAGCTCGGGGATCAGCGCACCGGCAAGGGTGCCGCAGGAGATGATCGTCGCCAGCTTCCACCAGGCGCCGGCGCCGGGTCCCTGCAGGTCGCCGAGCACGAACCACGTGGTGACGAAGGTGAGCACGATGCTCACCGCCGAGGTGAGCCACACGAGCGAGGTCAGGGGCTTCTCGAAGTCCATCCGCGTGGCGTCGCGGTAGCGCGCCCGCACCAGCGCGTCGTTGACCAGGTACGAGACGGCCGAGGCGACGAGCATCACGGCCCGGACGGCGAAGATCCACACCAGCAGCGTCGCCTGGACCTTGGTGTCCGTGACGCCCAGCAGGATGAACGTCACCAGGGCCACGCCCGTGACGCCGTAGGTCTCGAAGCCGTCGGCGGAGGGGCCGACCGAGTCGCCCGCGTTGTCACCGGTGCAGTCCGCGATCACGCCGGGGTTGCGGGCGTCGTCCTCCTTGATCTTGAAGACGATCTTCATCAGGTCCGAGCCGATGTCGGCGATCTTGGTGAAGATGCCGCCCGCGATACGCAGCGCCGACGCGCCGAGCGACTCGCCGATGGCGAACCCGATGAAGGAGGCGCCCGCGATGTCCGACGGCAAGAACAGCAGGATGACCAGCATCATCAGCAGCTCGAGGCTGATCAGCACCATGCCGATGCTCATGCCCGACTTCATCGGGATGCGGTGCACCGGCAGCGGCTTGCCCTCCAGCGCTGCGAACGCCGTCCGGGAGTTGGCGAAGGTGTTCACGCGGATGCCGAACCAGGCCACCGCGTACGACCCACCCATGCCGAGCAGGCTGAACCCGATGATCACCGCGACGCGGCCCCAGGTGAACCCGACGAGCGCCCGGTAGTACACGACGATCACCGCCGCGATGAACACCCACAGTGTCAGCAGGAACCGACCCTGCCGCAGCAGGTAGGCCTGGCAGGTGGAGTAGATCAGCTCCGAGATGTCGCGCATGCTCACGTGCACCGGCAGCTTGCGCAGCTGCAGGAAGGCCACGAGACCGAAGGCCAGGCCGAGCAGGGTGACCAGCAGCCCGGCGACCAGCAGCACCCGGCCGGAGAACCCGCCCGCGAGGGTCAACACGGACAGGTCAGGCAGTCGCAGGCTCGCCTCACCACCGCGGCTCGCGCCGGCGCTGCCGGACGAGGCACAGCCCGCCAGCAGCACCACGGCGAGCGTACCGAGGACCAGCCCGACGAGGGGACGACGCCGCCTGCGACTGCCCGGGTCGGTGCCCCCGGAGGGCGGGGCGGAAGGGGTGAGGAGGTGGGTGCGGGTATCCAGAAGTGTGCGCACGGTCCGATCCCAGGAGAGAGCGTCGTTGCTGTCGTTCTCCACGCTAGGAGCGGGGCGCTGCGAGCGGGCGTGACCTACGGCCCAGGGCTTCCTGCAGGCCGCGGACCTGCGCTCAGACCGACGTCAGCGCGCGTCCGAGCACCTGCGCGACCTCGTCGGCGAGTGCTGCTCCCAGGGCGGTGCACGACGTGTACGGACCACTGACCACCCCGGCGGCGGACCAGACGAGCGTGCGAGCCAGCTCCGCACCCGACGCGGTGGCGAGCGTGACCTCGTAGCAGCGCAGCAGCCCCTGCCCGGTCGCGTCCCGGAACTCGGGGTCGTCGGCGGGGAACAGGCCGGCGGGCCGCTCGTCCGGCCAGCGCTCCACCTCGATCACGTACCCGGTGCCGACCAGCAGCTCGTCGACGGCACCGGCGTCCGGTGCGGTCGCGGCGGTGAGCGCGGGGCCGGGTGCGATCCGGACGGTGTCCACGGTGCTCGTTGCCATGCCCGCCACGGTAGGTCGGGCCACCGACAGTGCCCGGGACCACCCCCCGGCGCGTCGCCGGGCACGTGCGCGACGGACGGCCGCACCCCCGTGGGATGCGACCGTCCGCGGTCCCAGCGCGCGTCGTGCGTGGGCAGCTCAGATGTACAGCGGGGTGAGTGCCTCGTACTCCGCGACAGAGGCGTCGTTGAGCACCAGGTCGATGATCTGCCGGCCCAGCGGGTCCAGCTCCTTCGTGGCGAACTGCTCCAGCTCAGACTTGAAGAAGCCGGTGAGGATGGCCGCCCCGGCGTCGTACGCCTCGACGCCCACCTGCGACTGCGACTCCGGCGTGAGCAGCGTCGGCCGGATCTGCTGACCGTCGATCTTGATCTCGCGCGGCCGGTAGCCGAACAGGGCACAACGTGCGGGCTCGAGCTGGTCCTTGCCGATGCGGCCGCCACCGCGGCGGGCGAGGTACTCGCGGGTGAGCCACTCGGCCGCGAAGCCGACCTTGTAGGCGCCGATGTGCTGGTTCGGGGTGAGGACGTACCGCGTGTGGTCCATCTCGACGATCTGCTTGAGCAGCAGGTTCGCCGAGCCCACCTTGGTCCCCGTCGAGAACGGCCAGTACGAGCCGACGCCCTCGGCCACCATCCCGCCGTGCGAGATCGCCGACTTCTCCTTGGCGCTCTCGCCGATGGACGGGTTCTTGTCCCCGCGTGGCGCGATCAGCCGCCACACCCAGGCGAGCGACGGCGGGATGATGTGCATCATCCCCATCACCCCGTAGGTGGGCGCCTCGCGGGTGCACAGCGGCATGCGCACGCCGAACGTCCGCACGTCCACGCTCTTGGGCTCGCTGACCACGTTCTTGACGAAGTGGCGGGGGATCACCACGCGCGGGTTGGGGCAGCGCTTGCCGTTCGAGTCGAGGGTGTGCTCCCACGGCAGCGCGGTCGCGTCGGCCACACCGTCGATCGACAGGAACACCAGGGGCTCCTGGGGCTCGATGACCGCTCGCTCGAACGCCGGGTCCTCGCCGTAGCTGGTCATGTTGTCGACGCGGACGAACCAGCCCGCCTCCGCGTCGGCCACGACCAGCCGGTGGTCGCCCTTCTGGATCGACGGGTGGCACAGCGTCATGTCGTCCGTCACCGGGGCTAGGGCGCTCGTCTCGCCGAGGGTGATGTGGTACGGCTCGTTCCGCACGACGTTGGTGCCCACCAGGATGCGGCCGTCGTCCTCGCGCCGGATCTCCTGGCACATCTCCGACTTGCCGCCGCCGGAGGCACCCTCGTGCATGATCACGGTCTCGTTCTCGTACGGCGTCGTCACCTTCACCGACGAGGCGTGGGCGGTGATCCACTCCTCGTGCTGGCCGATGTCCAGCAGCACCGAGAACACGCCCTTCTTGGCGCTCGGCCCCGGGTACAGGTTGTACGCGAACACCTCGTGCAGCGTGTCGGTGCGGTCGTGCACCACCACCTGGCGCCCGCCGAACTGCGTGTGCCGGAACGGCGGTGCGACGTACAAGATCGACCGCGGCGTGAACGGCCCGATCTCGTCGAAGGTCACCCAGCCCTGCAGGTCGACCAGCACCAGCGCGAAGAAGGCCGCGTTGGCCGGGACGATCGCCACGGACGGGTACCCGTACACCGGGCCGCCGGCCTTGAACGGGACGACGACGAGCTCCTGCGTGCCGAGCCACTCGAGGGTGTCGGCCTTCACCGGCGCGAACGCCTCGCCGAAGACGTCGCGGTAACGCGGCTTGTCCGTGGGCAGGTCGTCCGCGATGCGCATGCAGTCGGGGTCGCGCCGACGCATGTAGTCCTCGAGGTAGTTGACCGCGATGCCGTTGCGGCAGCGGGTGACGGTGGCCTCCGGGTAGGGCGCGCCCTCGACCTCGTACTCCACCGTGAAGCTGGGGCCTCCTGCGGGGCCGAGTGCCAGCTCGTAGAGCTCGGCACGGCTCTCCGGCACGATCAGGCGCGGGCTCGCCTCGAGGGCCGCGCGGACGCCCTCGGGCAGGGCGACGTCGGCCAGGGATGCGGACGTGGTGACGCTCACGGCAGCTCCTTCTTCGGAAAGGGGCACCGGCGGGTCGGCGGCGGCTGCCGCCACGGCGCCGGGGCTGCGAGGCGGTCCGGGAGGGAAGCCCGTCCCGGCACTTGCTTTGCCTGGACGTTACGACGGGATGGCCAGCAGCCAGTGGGACCTTAGGCTGCGGACGGCAGCGCAGCCCTGTGCGAGCTCGACGACGTCTCTGCATCCGAGACGAGACGGTCCGGCGGCGGTCAGCCCGCCGGAGGCGCCGGCGGCCTGGTGGCGGTGGTGGTCGGGCCGGGAGTTGACGGGACGGGGGTCGACTGGCCGGGCGGCGCCGCCGGGACCGGTGCGGGTGTCGGCGGGTTCCCGGGGGTCATCGGTCCGCCCGGTCCCCAGGGGGCGCCGTGCTCGCCGGGCCGTGGCGGCATGGTCCTGACGCCGTGGCGCGTGCGGAGCAGTCGCCGGGCCGCGCCCGCAGCGACGGCGACGAGGGCCGCGAGCAGGAGCCACGGGCCTACCACTCCGAGCGCGACGAGGGCACCGCGCGCCACGGCCCCGAGCGCCTTCAGGCCTGCGGACCAGCCGTCGGCGAAGCTGTGCAGCTGGATCCTCGGCGCTGGAGCCTCCCCGGGGGACGTGAGCACCACCCGCAGCGTCGACAGCGCCACCTGGTCGGCCAGCACCGCGCGCTGGGCCTGGAGCTGCTCGAGGGCTGCCTGACGCTCCGACAACGCCTGCTCGGTGGAGATCAGGTCGGCCGTGGTCGTGGCCTTCGACATCAGGTCCTGCATGCGTGCGACGGACAGCCGCGCCGCATCGATCCGCGCGTCCAGGTCCTCCGTGGTCCCGGTGACGTCGGTCGCCTGCAGGGTGAAGGAGGTGACGTCCCCGAGGCCGCGCAGCGTCTGGACGGTCTTCTCGAGCTGTGCCGCGGGGACGCGCACGGTGAGCGTGGCGCTGCCGGCGGTTCCCGGCCCTCGTCCCGTCTCCTCGTGCGCGTCGACCCGACCGCCGGCCTGGTCGACGACCGCGAGCACCCCCGTCACGGTGCCGACCGGATCCGGCACGGTCAGGTGCAGCTCGCCCGTCTGCACCACCTGGCGGTTGGCGCCGGCGGCCGCGTTGGAGCCGGCTGCGGGCGCGGCGGCGGCGCCACCGGCCTGCGCCTTGTCGACGTCGCCCTGCGCGGCGCTGTTCGGCTGGGAGCTCGAGGCGGAGCGCTGGTCGGCCGAGCACCCACCGGCGAGCCCGACGAGCCCCACGACCAGCGCCGCCACGACGACGCTGCCCGCGGGACGCCGGGTGTGCCGCCGCGTGCGGCTGGAGATGGGGGTCCAGGTCAGCGGCGTCGACGAACGCATGCCGAGACGCTAACGACCGCAGGGGCTTCGGTGTGACGTGGTTGACCTGATCGTGACCCGACCGTCACCGTTCTGTCGATGCAGAGCATCGCCCGGCTCGGCCCTCGTACCGCGGACGGTGCCGTTCGCTGCGAGCGTGAAGGTCTCTTGGTCCGAGGCGGACGTTCCCTATGCGCGATGCCAGACGTGGTGCTAGAAAGGAGACGGGCCGGGAGCGGGTGCCGGCCCTGCTCAAGGGTCGAGGGTCGCGGCGAGAGCCGGACCGCCCGTCAGGGTGCAGGAGCGCGCCACGTCTCGTGCCGGCGAGACGCCTCCCGTGGACGCCCCGTCTCCACAGGTGGAGACGGGGCGTCACAGCGTCCGGGGTCGGCCGCGTCGGTCCCGTGCGCGGCGGCACACCTGGTGGTGGCCAGCCCGGATGCGGCGCGCAGCGGCCGGTGCCACCGTGGTCCGCAGCGCCCGCGACGGATCGGGCCGGGGAGGAGCGGCGTGGACACGGTCGGCGATCGGCAGCGCTCATGAGGGTCGTCGTCGTCGGTGCCAGCGGCAACGTCGGCACGGCGCTGCTGCGCCGCCTCGCAACGGATGCGACCGTCACCTCGGTCGTGGGCGTCGCGCGGCGCGTGCCTGAGCGGGTCCCGCCCGCGCCGTACGACATCGCCTCGTGGTGCGGGGTCGACCTGGGGGCCTCCGGTCCGGACGAGCCGGTCGTGCACCGGCTCACCGAGGTCGTCACCGGGGCCGATGCCGTCGTCCACCTGGCCTGGGCGATCCAGCCGAGCCACGACCGCGCGCGGCTGCGCGCCACCAACGTCGTCGGGACACGTCGGGTGCTGGAGGCCGTGCGGCGGGCCGGCGTGCCGCAGCTGGTGGTGGCGTCCTCCGTGGGCGCCTACTCGCCCGCCGAGGGTGACCAGCCGCGCGCGGAGGACTGGCCGACCGACGGCGTGCGGTCGTCGTCGTACAGCGTGGACAAGGCGGCGGTGGAGCGGATGCTGGACGAGGCCGTGCAGCGGCTGCCCAGCCTGTCGATCGCTCGGCTCCGGCCCGCGCTGATCTTCCAGCGGGCGTCCGGCCGCGAGATCGGCCGGTACTTCTTCGGGCCGTTCCTCCCCGAGCGTGCGCTCGGCCACGTGCCGGTGCTCCCGTGGCCGGTCGGCCT
>NCKG01000378.1:0-1155 GCA_002279095.1 Cellulomonas sp. 14-74-6 | reverse complement strand
CGACAGGCAGCCGCGGCGGCTCGGGTTCCGCCAGACGCTCGGCCGGTGGGACGTGAAGGTCTCGCCCTACCTGTACATCTCGCCGTTCTTCGTCCTGTTCGCGGTTGTCGGGCTGTTCCCGCTGCTGTACACCGCCTGGGTCTCCCTGCACGACTGGAGCCTCATCGTGGGTGACCAGGGATTCGTCGGCCTGGACAACTTCCGGTGGGTGCTCGGCCAGGGGTTCTTCTGGACGGCTCTGCGCAACACCTTGAGCATCTTCCTGCTGTCCAGCGTGCCGCAGGTGATCATGGCGCTCGTCATCGCCGCGATGCTCGACGCCAACCTGCGCGCGAAGACGTTCTGGCGGATGGGTGTCCTGGTGCCGTACATCGTGGCGCCGGTCGCCGTCTCCCTCGTCTTCTCCAAGATGTTCGCCGACGCCGGCATGATCAACTCTCTGCTGGGCAACCTCGGCATCAGCCCCGTGGGCTGGCATCGCTCCGTGCTGCCGTCGCACCTGGCGATCGCCTCGATGGTGAACTTCCGCTGGACGGGCTACAACTCCCTGATCTTCCTCGCGGCGATGCAGGCCATCCCGCGGGACCTGTACGAGGCCGCCACGATCGACGGTGCGAAGCGGCTGCGTCAGTTCTTCTCGATCACCATCCCGATGGTGCGCCCGACGATGCTCTTCGTCATCGTCACCTCGACCATCGGCGGTCTGCAGATCTACGACGAGCCGCGCATGTACGACCAGATCGGCCGCGGCGGCAACGACCGGCAGTGGTCGACCATCACGCTCTACCTGTACGAGCAGGGCTGGGTGAACCGCAGGCTCGGACGCGCCGCCGCCGTCGCGTGGCTGCTGTTCCTCCTCATCGTGATCTTCGCCATCATCAACATGGTGCTGACCAGGCGGATCGCCTCGGCGGACGACATGACGCGGACGGCCAAGCGGCAGCAGCGCGCCGCCGCTGCCGCTGCGTCACGGCGCGTGCGCGCCGCCCGCACCGCGCAGCGCGCCGCCGCTCCGGCCCTGCCGACCGCCCCGCGCCGGGAGAGGAACCACCGATGACCGCGCCGTCCGCCCCCTACATCGAGCAGACCGCCGGCAAGGCCGCCGCGCGCGCGGCCCGCAGGCGCAACCAGAGGCTGGCGCTCGCCGGCGGCTCC
>NCKG01000072.1:0-8417 GCA_002279095.1 Cellulomonas sp. 14-74-6 | reverse complement strand
GTGTTGGCCCAGATCGCGTCCTGCAGCATGGCGGTGCCCTCGGTGTTCCAGTCGACGACGTTGAAGTCGTCGGCCGTGTACTGCTTGCCGGTGGCCGGGTTCTTCGCCTCGAGCAGCTGGGCGTACTCGTTGTAGACCATCGCCTGGGCCGCGTCGATGTCGCCGGCGAGGAACGCGTTCATGTCGAACTGCTGCTGGACCAGCGTGACGTCCTTCGCCGGGTCGAGACCGGCCTTGGTCATGCCGGCGAACAGCTCGAACTCGTTGCCGAAGCCCCAGTTGCCCACCTTCTTGCCCTTGAGGGCCGCCGCGGTGGTGATGTTCTTGTCCTTGAACGAGACCTGCAGCGTGCCGGAGCGCTGGAAGATCTGCGCCACGTCGGTGATCCCGGCACCCTGCTCCCGCGAGGCGAGCGCCTTGGGCACCCACGCCAGCGCGTAGTCCACCGACCCGTTGGCCAGCTGGGTCTGCGGCACGATGTCGGTACCGCCCTCGACGATCTGCACGTCGAGACCCTCGTCCTTGTAGTACCCCTGCTTCAGCGCCGCGTAGTAGCCGGCGAACTGCGCCTGCGTGAACCACTGCAGCTGCAGCTTGACCGGGGTGAGCGTGCCGGAGCCGCCCGTCCCGGACGCGGAGGCTGCCGGTGCGGCGGCCACCGAGCCGCTGCTGCTGCAGCCGGCGAGCGCGAGCGCGGCTGCGGTGGCGACGACGGTCAGGCCCCACGTGGTGCGCCTGGTGAGTCTCATCTGGCTCATCCCTTTCCTCGGTGCGGGGTGCGGCTCGCGGAGGGGCGAGACGCGGGGTCGGCCGGCCTGGCGCCGATGGCAGGCGGGACGGGTGGTGAGGTCCGGCGGCGCCGGCTCAGGCGGCCCCCTGGCGGCGGGCCACTGCGTGCTCGGCCCCGAGCGTGACCAGATAGAACACGAGCCCGAGCGCGATCGCGCCGACGACGAAGGCCCAGGCGCGGGCGTAGGCGGAGTTGGACGCGGCGGCGGTGATCCGCGAGCCGAGCCCGTTCTGCAGCCCGCCGAAGTACTCGGCGACGATCGCGGCGATCACTCCGGTGGACGAGGCGATCCGCAGGCCGGTGAACAGGTAAGGCAGCGCACCCGGCACGGTCACCGTCCGGGCGAGCTGGCCGGGGGTGGCGGCGTAGGCCCGCAGCAGGTCCCGGTGCACGGGCAGCACCTGGCGCAGCCCGCGCAGGGTGTTGACGAACACCGGGGCGAACACCACCACCGCGACGATCAGCCGCCGCGGGGTCGTGGTGGTGGTGCCGAACATCGTGTTCAGCGCCGGGGCGAGCGCGACGATCGGCATCACGGCGACGGCTGCGGCGGTCGGCGACATCAGGGCGTCCACCACGCGGCTGCGGGCTGCGAGCAGCGCGGCACCGACCGCGGCGAGCGCCCCGAGCAGCAGCCCGACGAGCACGTTGGTGCCCGTGGCCAGCGCGAAGCGCCACACCAGCGGCCACACCGTCACCAGCTGCGCCCAGATCGCGGTCGGCGCGGGCAGCAGGTAGGGCTTGACGCCGCTGACCTGCACGAACAGCTGCCAGGCCAGCAGTGCGAGCACGCCGAGCACCACGGGCGCGAGCGACCGGCGGACCGAGGCGGCGGTCATCGCAGGTCCACCCCTCGCGCGGCGGTCGCACCGCCGTGCAGCGCCTCGCGCACCGCCGTGACGTCGGCGAAGAAGGCGCTGTCCTCGCGGGTGCCGTCGGTCCGGCTGGCCGTCGCCGCCAGGGAGATCGGCACCACCTGACTGATCCGGCCCGGTCGGGCGCTCATCACCACCACGCGGTGGGACAGGAAGACCGCCTCGGGGATCGAGTGCGTGACGAACAGCACCGCCGCGCCGCTCTCCGCGCAGATGCGCACCAGCTCGGTCTGCATCCGCTCGCGGGTCATCTCATCGAGCGCCCCGAAGGGCTCGTCCATCAGCAGCAGGCTCGGTCGCTCCGCCAGCGACCGCGCGATCGCGACCCGCTGCTGCATGCCGCCCGAGAGCTGCCCCGGCAGGTGCCCGGCGAAGTCGCCGAGCCCCACCATCTCGAGCAGCTCGGTCGCCCGTGCCGCGCGCTGCCGGCGCCCGACGCCGTGCAGCTCCAGCGGCAGCTCGACGTTCGCCCGGACGGTGCGCCACGGCAGCAGCCCCGCCTGCTGGAACGCGATGCCGTAGTCCTGCCCCTCCCGTGCCACGCGCGGCGGCTTGCCGAACACGGTGAGCTCGCCGGATGTCGGCTCGTCGAGGTCGGCCACCAGGCGCAGCAGCGTCGACTTGCCGCAGCCGGACGGCCCGATCAGGGAGACGAACTCCCCGGCGGCGACCGTCAGGTCGACGCCCTCGAGCGCGACCACCTCGCCGCTGCGGGTGCCGAACGTCTTGCCGACGCCGCGGGCGACCACCGCCGCGGCGGGGCCGCTGGACGCCACCGGGGCGTGCGCGGCGACCGCAGGGACTGGGGTGGGGACGGTCACGAGGACACCTCCGCGTAGCGGTAGCGGCGCAGCAGCAGCCCGACGAGGCCGACGAGCCCGGCGGCGACCAGGCCGAGGGCGGCGGCCGCCACGATGGCGGCCCACGGCTTGCCCGGGTCGCCGCTGGCGGATTGCGCGTACGAGATGATCAGCCGCCCGATGCCCCCCGGGGTCCCGGTGGACACCTCGGCGACGATGGCGCCGACCACGGCGGTGGCCGCGCCGAGCCGGAGGGCCGGCAGCACGTACGGCACGCTGGCCGGCAGCCGCAGCGAGACGAGGGTCCGCCACCAGCCGGCCGCCTGCGCCCGGAACAGGTCGGTCTGCGCCGGGGTCGGCGACTGCAGGCCCCGCAGCGCGCCGACGGCGACGGGGAAGAACGCCAGGTAGGACGCGATCGCGGCCACCGACATCCACCGCTGCCACTCGAACGCGCCGAGGTGGATCCGTCCGCCCCACCCGACCACCAGCGGGGCCAGCGCGATCAGCGGGACGGTCTGGCTGAGCACCACCCACGGGAGCACCGCCGCCTCGGCGAGCCGGCGTCGGGCCATCAGCACGGCCAGGGCCATCCCGGCGACCACCCCCACCAGCCAGCCCGCGAGCGCCACCCGCAACGTGAACCAGCCGGCCTTGGCCATCGCGACGAGGACGGAGTCGGCGCCACGGGCCGACGTCTCCGACCGGCCCATCCGGGCGACCACGTCCCACACGTGCGGCATCGCGTTGTCGTCGGTGCGCGGCAGCACGCTGGCGCCGAGCACGTGCACACCCGCGGCCGGGACCACGGCCTTGACCAGCTCCCAGACCAGGCAGAACAGCACGAGGGCCGCGATCCCGTAGCCCGTCGCGCGCAGGGCGCGGTACCGGCCCCCCGTCATGCCGTCGCCACCACGGGCTCGGCGAGCGCCGGGATCACCCGCTCGCCGTACAGGCGCATCGTCTCCTCCTTGTTGTCGTGCTGGAGGTAGAGCGCGTACTGCGTGCAGCCCAGCGACTCGAGCACCCGCAGCTTCTCCACGTGCTCGTACGGCGAGCCGACCAGGCAGAAACGCTCGACGATCTCGTCCGGCACGAACGTCGTGTGGGTGTTACCCGCGCGGCCGTGCTGGTTGTAGTCGTAGCCCTCGCGCTCGCGGATGTAGTCGGTCAGGGCCTTCGGCACCGCCGAGTCCGTGCCGTACCGCCGGACGATCTCCGCGACGTGGTTTCCGACCATCCCGCCGAACCAGCGGCACTGCTCGCGCATGTGCGCCCGCTCGGCGGGCGACTGCCCGTCGCCGACGTAGGCCGGCGCCGCGACGCAGAACTGCACCTCGTCCGGATCACGCCCTGCCGCCTCGGCCGAGTCGCGGACCGCCTTGATCATCCACGTGGCGATGTCCGGGTCCGCCAGCTGCAGGATGAATGCGTCGCCCACCTCGCCGGTCAGCTTCAGGGCCTGCGGGCCGTAGGCGGCGACCCACACCTCCAGTTGCGAGCGCGTAGCCCAAGGGAACCGGACCGTGCGGTCGTTCAGGTGCGCCGCTCGGCCGTTCCCCAGCTCACGGATCACCTGCACCGCCTCGCGCAGCGTCGCGAGGTTCGACGGCTTGCCGTTCAGCGTGCGCACCGCCGAGTCGCCCCGCCCGATGCCGCACACCGTGCGGTTGCCGTACATCTCGTTCAGGGTGGCGAACAGGGACGCGATCACCGTCCAGTCCCGCGTCGCTGGGTTGGTGACCATCGGGCCGACCTTGACGGTGTGCGTCGCGGCCAGGATCGCGGAGTAGATGACGAACGGCTCCTGCCACAGCAGGTGGGAGTCGAACGTCCACACGTAGCCGAAGCCGTGGGTCTCGGCCTGGCGGGCCAGGTCGACGGTCCGCCAGGCGGGTGGGTTGGTCTGCAGGACGACGCCGAAGTCCATGTGCGCCTCAGACCAGGTACTGCGACAGGTCGCGCTTGAGGAACTGCCCGTGGCCGACGGTGCCGAGGAACTGCCCGTCGTCCACGACCACGGACCCGCGGGAGATCACGGTGTCGACGTGCCCGTCGATCTCGTAGCCCTCCCAGGCGGAGTAGTCCATGTTCATGTGGTGGGTCCTGCCCACCCCGATCGACGTGTGGCCGTTCGGGTCGTAGACCACCACGTCCGCGTCGGCGCCCGGCGCGAGGACGCCCTTGCGGCCGTACAGTCCGAACATCCGCGCGGGGGTGACGGCGATCAGCTCCACCCAGCGCTCCAGGCTGATCTGGCCGGTGACCACGCCCTGGTAGAGCAGGTCGACGCGGTGCTCCACCGAGCCGATGCCGTTGGGGATCTTGGAGAAGTCGCCGATCCCCATCTCCTTCTGCCCCTTCATGCAGAACGGGCAGTGGTCGGTGGACACCACCTGCAGGTCGTTGGTGCGCAGCGCCTGCCACATGTGCTCCTGGTGGTGCTCCGCCTTGGACCGCAGCGGGGTGGAGCACACCCACTTGGCACCCTCGAAGCCGGGGGCGCCGAGCTGGTCCTCCAGGGTCAGGTACAGGTACTGCGGGCAGGTCTCGCCGAACACGTTCTGCCCGTTGTCCCGGGCGGCGGCGATCTGCGCGACGGCCTGCTTGGCCGAGACGTGGACCACGTACAGCGGGGCACCGGTGTACTGCGCCAGCATGATCGCCCGGTGGGTGGCCTCCTCCTCGGCCTGCCACGGCCGGGAGATGCCGTGGTAGTACGGGTCGGTCTTCCCCTGCGCCACCAGCTGCTGCACCACGGTGTCGATCCACGACCCGTTCTCCGCGTGCATCATGATCAGCGCACCGTTGTCCGCCGCCTTCTGCATCGCGCGCAGGATCTGGCCGTCGTCGGACAGGAACACGCCCTTGTAGGCCTGGAACAGCTTGAAGCTGCTCACGCCCTCGGCGACCAGCTCGTCCATCGCGTCCAGGGACGAGTCCTGCACGTCGGACAGGATCTGGTGGAACCCGTAGTCGATCGCGCAGTTTCCGGCGGCCTTCTGGTGCCACAGCGCGTACTGGTCCAGCGGGTTCTCCCCCGCGTACTGGACGACGAAGTCGATGATGCTCGTCGTCCCGCCCCACGCGGCCGCCGTGGTGCCCGTCTCGAAGGTGTCCGAGGCGAACGTGCCGCCGAACGGCATCTCCATGTGGGTGTGCGCGTCGATGCCGCCGGGGATCACGTACTTGCCGGTGGCGTCGATCACCCGGTCCACGGAGGCCTTCAGGTCGTGACCGAGCAGCGTGGAGCCGGGGTCGAGGATCGCGACGATCTTCTCGCCGTCGATCAGCACGTCGGCGGCACCGCGGCCGGTGGCGTTGACCACCGTGCCGCCGGCGATGAGCGTGGTGGGCATGGGTCTCCCTTCACAGGTGCCCGGGGTCAGCGGGCGGGACGGGCGGACGGGACGGGCGGGCGGGCTGGTCAGGGCGCGACGATCGGGCCGTACTGGTCCGGCCGGCGGTCGCGGAAGAACTGCCAGCGCTCCCGCACCTCGCGGATCTGCTCCAGGTCGAGGTCGCGGATGATCAGCTGGTCGTCGGTGCTCGACCCGATCTCGCCCACGTAGTTGCCGTCCGGGCCCACGGCGTACGACGAGCCGTAGAAGTTCACGGCCTCGTCCCCGTACTCGTTGTCCTCCAGGCCCACGCGGTTGTTCGCGATGACGAAGTACCCGTTGCCACCGCCGCGGCGGGCTGCTCGAGCTCCCACAAGCGGTTCGAGACCCCGGGCGCCGTCGCGTTCGGGTTGAACACGATCTGCGCGCCGTTCAGCGCGAGCGTGCGCCAGCCCTCCGGGAAGTGCCGGTCGTAGCAGATGTTCACGCCGATCTTGCCGACCGCGGTGTCGAACACCGGCCAGCCGGTGTTCCCGGGCCGGAAGTAGAACTTCTCCCAGAACTTGGGCAGGTGCGGGATGTGGTGCTTGCGGTACTTGCCCAGCACGGTGCCGTCCGCGTCGATGACGACTGCCGTGTTGTGCAGGACGCCCGGCTGGTCCTCCTCGTAGATCGGAAGCACGATCACGATGCCCAGCTCGGCGGCCAGCGCAGCGAAGCGGTCGACCGTCGGGCCGGGGATCGTCTCGGCGTAGTCGTAGTAGGCGGTGTCCTGCGTGATGCCGAAGTACGGCCCGTAGAACAGCTCCTGGAAGCCGATCACCTGCGCACCGGCGGAAGCCGCTTCGCGGGTCCACGCCTCGTGCAGTGCGATCATCGACTCCTTGTCCCCGGTCCAGGTGGCCTGGGTGAAGGCGACACGTACGACGGTCATCTACGGCTCCTCGGTGGTGCTCGGCATCGGGCGAGAAGCGGTGCGTCGGGACGGCTGCGGGGCCGGTCCCGGCCGCGCCGCCTGGAATGTGACTGTCGAGGTTGGACATTTCTGCAGCGTTTCTCGGGATTTGCCGGGCGGGAACTTCCGGGGCGCCGGGTGTAAACAGTGGGGACCTTGGTCCGCGCCGACCGCGACCAGCACCGACGATTCCGGGGTGGAGCAGGGGGATTCGCAGCGGGACTCGCAGACAACGCCGCACCGCGGGCACGACGAGCAGCAGCACCTCGGGCACGGCAGGACCGCCGCGGCGCGCCTGGCGGGCCTGGTCGTCGACCGGAGCCCGCGCGGCATCGCGGCGACCGTGGCGCGCATGGTGCACACCGGCGGCCTGCGCCCGGGCGACCGGTTGCCGACCGTGCGGGCGCTGGCGGCGGAGCTCGCCGTCAGCCCGGCGACCGTCGGGTCCGCCTGGCACGCCCTCGCCGTCGTCGGGCTGGTCTCGTCCCGCGGCCGCGCGGGCACCACCGTGCTGCCCTCGCCGGAGGACCGCGTGCCGCCGCGCTACCGGGACCTGACCGGAGGAGCACCCGGCCGGCTGGACCTGTCGGCGGGTACGCCTGACCCCGAGCTGCTCCCGGAGCTCGGACCGGCGCTCGCCCGCGTCTCCGCCCGGATGCCGGCCGCCGAGACCGCGAGCTACGCGGCACCGTCCGTGGTCCCGGAGCTCGAGGACCTGCTGCGGGCCACGTGGCCGTTCCCGCCGCAGCGGCTGACCGTGGTCGACGGCGCCATCGACGCCCTCGCCCGCACGCTCGAGGCCACGCTCGCCTACGGCGACCGGGTCGCGGTGGAGGACCCGGGGTTCCCTCCCCTCTTCGACCTGCTCGACCAGCTGGGCCTGGAGCGCGTGCCGGTGTCGATGGACGCGCACGGGATGACGGCCGCGTCGCTCTCGGCAGCCCTCGCCACCGGTGCGACCGCGGTGGTGCTCCAGCCCCGGGCCCACAACCCCACCGGCGTCAGCCTGACCCCTACCCGCGCGCGGGAGCTCGCGGCGGTCCTGCGCACCGCCCCGCGGCCCGTCTGGGTGCTCGAGGACGACCACTCGGGGCAGATCTCCTCGGCGCGGGACGTCAGCCTGGGCGGCCTGCTGCCGGACCGCGTGGTGCACGTGCGGTCGTACTCGAAGTCGCACGGTCCCGATCTGCGGATCGCCGCGGTCGGAGGGCCCGCCACCGTGCTCGACGCCCTGGTCGCCCGCCGCATGCTCGGGCCCGGGTGGACCAGCCGGCTGCTGCAACGGGTGCTCGCGGACCTGCTCACCGACGGCTCCGCGGTGGACGCCGTCGAGCACGCCCGGCGCGTGTACCACGGGCGACAGCGGGCGCTGACCCAGGCCCTGGCCCGGGAGGGCGTGGTGCTCACCCCCGGGGACGGGGTGAACCTGTGGCTGCCCGTCGCGGACGAGCAGCGTTCCCTGGTCCGGCTGGGTGCGGCCGGCATCCGGGTGGCCCGCGGCCGGCCGTTCGCCGCCGCCGCGCAGCCGGAGGGCCCCGGGCACGTGCGCGTCACCGTCAGCGGGCTGCGCGAGGACGTCGACGCGGTGGCCCACGCGCTGGCGCTCGCCGCCGCGCCGTGACGGGCAGCCGGTTGTGGTCGCCGACCGGCGTGCCT
>NCKG01000377.1:0-1170 GCA_002279095.1 Cellulomonas sp. 14-74-6 | reverse complement strand
CGGGACCGCTCGGTCTGTACGTACCGGGCACCAGCGCGCTGCACCGCCTGCCGGTGTGGGCGTCCCTCTGCGGCACGGCGGCGTTCACCGCCGCGGTCGTCCTGGTCCCGGGCGTACCGGCTGCGGTGACCGGTGTGCTGGTCGCATCTGCCGCTGCCGCCGTCGCCCGTCTGCCGTGGCGCCGCGTGGTGCTCGGGCTGCGGCCGGGCCTGGTCGCAGCGGCGTTCGTCGGCCTCGGTCGGTGGTGGACAAGCGGAGCCGCCGCCGGCGCGGCCGGCGCGCTCGACCTGCTCGCCGTGGTGCTCGCCGGCGTGGTGCTCGCGGCGACCACCCCGGCGGACGAGCTGGTGAGCGTGGTGACCGGTGCGACGACGGGTCTGCGGCGGTTCGGCGTCCGGCCGAGCTCGATCGCGCTCGGGGTCGCCGTGATGCTGCGCAGCGTCCCCGTGCTGGTCCAGGTCCTCGGGGAGTCCGCCGACGCGGCCCGGGCCCGGGGCCTTGACCGGTCACCTCGCGCCCTCGTCGTGCCGGCCGGGGTGCGGACCGTCGCGCATGCCCGACGGGTCGGGGAGGCGCTCGCCGCTCGTGGGCTGCCGGACGACTGAACCGCACTGACCGCCGGTGCAGCTGCCATCCGGTGGCCGCTCCTCCGATGCCGGGTTAGCGTCCCCGCGTGACCTTCCACGAGGGCGGCGACTTCGAGGGCGGCCGGGTGCAGAGCCGAGGACCCGGACGCGGCGTCGCGATCGGCGGCGGCGTGACCGGGCTCGTCGTGGTCGTCCTGGTCGCGCTGCTCAACGGTGGCAGCCTCGGCGACGTGCTGAACGCCGTCGGCGGTGGGTCGCAGTCCGGTGGCACGTCGCAGGGCACCACCATCCAGCGCTGCTCCGCCGAGCAGGCGAACACCCGGCGCGACTGCCGGCTGTCCGCGACCGTGCAGGGGCTGGACGCCTACTGGCAGCAGTCGCTGGCCGACCGGGGCACGCCGTTCAACCAGCCGCCGGTGGTCTCGTTCACCTCGCAGACGAGCACCGGCTGCGGCACCGCCTCGAGCTCCACCGGACCGTTCTACTGCCCGACCGACCGCACGGTGTACCTCGACCTGGGCTTCTACGACCAGCTGCAGAGCCAGTTCGGCGCTCAGGACGGACCGCTGGCGGAGATGTACGT
>NCKG01000071.1:0-8497 GCA_002279095.1 Cellulomonas sp. 14-74-6 | reverse complement strand
GCGTGCTCCTCGAGCTCGGGGAAGTAGTTGTCCTGCGACCGCATCTGAGCGCGCAGCTCGGCATTCGCCCGGCGCGCCTCCTCGGGGGTCGCCGCGTGCTCGGTCAGCAGCCGCTGCACCGTGCCGACCAGGGACACCAGCGCCTCGAGGGCGTCTCCCGGCAGCGACTTGCCGACCTTCACCTGCCCCATGCCGAGGGAGGTGAACAGGGGCCCGCGCTGCGCGCGCTCGAGCTCGATCTCCAGCGCGGCCCGGCGTGACGGCGGGTCGGTGCGCAGCAGGTCGGTCAGCGGGACGCCGAGCGCGTCCGCCACGTGGGTCAGCAGCGACAGCTTGGGCTCGCGGTGGCCGTTCTCCAGCATCGACACCTGGGAGGCCGCGCGGCCGATGGCGGCGCCGAGGTCGTCCAGCGTCATGCCGCGCAGCGTCCGCAGGTGCCGGATGCGCCGGCCGAGCACCAGGGTGTCGAGGCCGTCCGCGTGGTGCGTCGCGGCGGGCGCGACCGTGGCGCCCTTCGTGGTGGAGGGGGTGCGGGGCGGTGTCGTCGTCGTCGACGTCATGCCGTCCACCGTCGCACCCGGGATGTTGTTCTGTCGAGGAGAAGGAGTGCCGATCTTCTGCGCTTCCGAGGGGTTCCCGCTGGGGTCGGCGGCCTCAACCTGGATCTCACGGCGACGAGGCCGAGAAGAACCCGAAACACTCACGGAGGCGATGATGAGCACGCAGAGCGGCGAGCACACC
The DNA here is from genome assembly GCA_002279095.1 of Cellulomonas sp. 14-74-6. GTDB lineage: Bacteria > Actinomycetota > Actinomycetes > Actinomycetales > Cellulomonadaceae > Cellulomonas. The sequence goes on along the minus strand of NCKG01000071.1, from coordinate 7,756 downwards.
GGCCGACGCAGCAGCGGCCACTCCCGGACGGCCGCAGAGCTGGCCACCGAGCTGGCCACCGAGTGGGAGCTGGACCCCCGGTGGGCCGGCATCGTCCGCACCCACACGGCCGAGGACGTCGTCGCCCTGCGGGGATCGGTCCAGGAGGAGCACACGCTCGCCCGCCGCGGTGCCGAGCGGCTCTGGGAGCTGCTGCACGAGCGGACGCTGGTGCCGGCGCTCGGCGCGCTCACCGGCAACCAGGCGGTGCAGCAGGTCAAGGCGGGACTCGAGGCGATCTACCTCTCCGGGTGGCAGGTGGCGGCCGACGCGAACAACGCGGGCCAGACGTACCCGGACCAGTCCCTGTACCCGGTCAGCTCGGTGCCGGCCGTCGTGCGCCGGATCAACAACGCGCTGCTGCGCGCGGACCAGATCGACGTCGCCGAGAACGGCCGACCCACCCGCGACTGGCTCGCGCCGATCGTCGCCGACGCCGAGGCGGGGTTCGGCGGCCCGCTCAACGCCTACGAGCTGATGCTGGCGATGATCGCGTCCGGCGCCGCGGGCGTGCACTGGGAGGACCAGCTGTCCTCGGAGAAGAAGTGCGGCCACCTGGGCGGGAAGGTGCTGGTGCCGACCTCGCAGCACGTCCGCACGCTGTCCGCCGCCCGGCTCGCCGCCGACGTGGCGGGGGTGCCGACCATCGTCGTCGCCCGCACCGACGCGCTGGGCGCCGACCTGCTGACGTCCGACGTCGACGAGCGCGACCAGCCGTTCCTCACCGGCGAGCGGACCGCCGAGGGGTTCTACCGCGTGCGCTCCGGCCTCGACCCCGTCGTCGCCCGCGCCTGCGCGTACGCACCGCACGCGGACCTGCTGTGGGTCGAGACGTCGACACCCGACGTCGCGCTCGCGGTCGAGTTCGCCGAGCGGGTGCACGAGCAGTTCCCCGGCAAGCTGCTGGCCTACAACTGCTCGCCGTCGTTCAACTGGCGGGCGCACCTGGACGACGAGCAGATCGCGCGGTTCCAGACGGAGCTGGCGGCCCACGGGTACGTGTTCCAGTTCATCACCCTCGCCGGCTTCCACGCCCTGAACCACTCGATGTTCACGCTGGCGCACGACTACGCGCGCACCGGCATGAGCGCCTACGTCCGCCTGCAGCAGGCCGAGATCGAGGCCGAGGCCGACGGGTACACCGCCACCCGCCACCAGCGGGAGGTCGGCACCGGCTACTTCGACCGCGTCGCCACCGCCCTCAACCCGACCAGCGCCACCCTCGCGCTCGCCGGTTCCACCGAGACCGCCCAGTTCACGCACTGAGCCGGTCCGCCGCCGCTGCTCGCGGCACTCGTCGTACCCCGGCGAACCGTCGTCCCCCTTGCCGCGCCCCTTCCCAGGAGACCGCCATGTCCACCACCACCGTGTTCCGTCCCCCCAGCTCGCCCAGCGAGAACCCGCCGTCGCCCGGCCTGCCCGCCGCGCCGGCGACCCTGACCGTCACCGGCCCTCAGCTGCCCGACCGCGACCGCGTGCTCACGGCCGAGGCGATGGACTTCCTCACCGACCTGCACGTCCACTTCGCCGCGACCCGGCACGACCTGCTCGAGGCCCGTCGGCACCGCAGGCACCGGATCGGGGACGGCGCGGACCCGTCGTTCCTGCCGGCCACGGCCCACATCAGGGCGGACCGCACGTGGCGGGTCGCCGGCCCCGGCCCCGGCCTCGAGGACCGCCGGGTGGAGATCACCGGCCCCACCGACCGGAAGATGACGGTCAACGCCCTGAACTCCGGGGCGAAGGTGTGGCTGGCGGACCACGAGGACGCGATGAGTCCCACCTGGGCGAACGTGATCGGCGGCCAGGCCAACCTCTACGACGCGATCCGGGGGTCCATCGACTTCACCAGCCCGGAAGGCAAGGAGTACCGGGTCGGTGAGCAGACGCCGACCATCGTGTTCCGGCCCCGCGGCTGGCACCTGACCGAGCAGCACCTGCGGTTCACCGACCGGGCGGGGCAGGAGTGCGCCGCCTCGGCGAGCCTGGTCGACGCCGGGCTGTACCTGTTCCACAACGCGCAGGCGCTGATCGACGCCGGCCGGGGTCCGTACCTGTACCTGCCGAAGATGGAGAGCCACCTCGAGGCGCGACTGTGGGACGACGTGTTCCGATTCACCGAGAGCTACCTGGGCCTGCGGATCGGCACCATCCGCGCGACGGTGCTGATCGAGACGATCACCGCGGCGTTCGAGATGGAGGAGATCCTGTTCGAGCTGCGCGCTCACTGCGCGGGGCTGAACGCCGGTCGGTGGGACTACATCTTCTCGGTCATCAAGACCTTCCGGGACCGCGGGAAGCGGTTCACGCTGCCGGACCGTGGACGCGTCACGATGACCGTCCCGTTCATGGCCTCGTACACCGACCTGCTGGTGGCCACCTGCCACCGGCGCGGTGCGCAGGCGATCGGCGGGATGAGCGCGTTCATCCCCAACCGCCGTCGGCCCGAGGTGACCGAGCGGGCGCTGGCACAGGTGCGCGCCGACAAGGTGCGCGAGGCGGCCCAGGGGTTCGACGGCACCTGGGTGGCGCACCCGGACCTCGTGCCCGTCGCGATGGGGGTGTTCGACCAGACATTCGGCGGTCCCGCCGGGACGCCGGGGGCTCGGCGCGACCAGCGGCACGTCATGCGGGGGGACGTCGCCGTGGCCGCGGCGCACCTGCTGGACATCCCGTCGGCCGGAGGTCTGGAGCCGGGGGCCGTCACCGAGGCCGGCCTGCGGGCCAACGTCTCGGTGGGGCTGCGGTACCTCGAGTCGTGGCTGCGGGGCGTCGGCGCCGCGGCGATCGACGACCTGATGGAGGACGCCGCGACCGCCGAGATCTCCCGGTCGCAGGTGTGGCAGTGGATCCACCGGGGGGTGGTGACGGCCGAGGGGTCGACGGTGACGCGGGAGCTGGTCGAGCACGTGCTGGAGGACGTGCTGGGGTCGGTGGACCGGTGGGACGGCGACCGGTTCGACGATGCCGCGCAGGTGTTCGCCGAGGTGGCGCTGGGTGAGGAGTTCCCGTCGTTCCTCACCGTGCCGGCGTACACGCAGTTCCTCGTCGAGCGGGAGTGAGGGGGCGGGTCTCGTGGGGCTCCGGCCGGGACGGGTCAGCGTGGACCCGTCCCGGCCGGGGTGCGCCTGGCGGGCGGATGGTCGCGGGGCTGCGGGGGCGAGGCGAGCCGCCGACGAGGTCGTCGTCCGGCGGGTGGTCGGGCCCGTCGTCCGATCGCCTGTTCGTCGGAGGCGAAATCTGTTGGCGGTCCCAGGACCGCGACGTACCTTCGTCGGACACGGGAAGGAGGTGGTCCGCGAGATGAAGTCTTTCCGGACGAGTGAGGTGGCTGTCCGCTAGCCGCCCGACGCATCGGACGGATTGTCGAGTCCGCCGCTGCCCGGCCGGTCATCCGGTCCGGACGGTAGCGAATACCGGCAGTCACCGCAGCCCGTGGGAGCCGCGACCTCGTCCCTCGCGGCAGGGCCTCGAAGGAGGTACCGGCCCACGGGCTGTTCCCTGCCCGGACGCGGTCGCAGCGGCGGGCCTCGCCGGACCGCTGATCCCCGGGGGCGGAACCGGAGACGCCCGTCGAGGCGGACATCCGTCCGGCTCTCACTGCTGTGTCGCCGCACCGCTCCGTCGCTGCACGTGTATGCGCAGGTCAGCCGCGTGGTCGCGGCTGTGGAGAACAGCGGCAGCTGTTGGTGGCATCGACTAGAGTCGAACACGTGTTCGAAGCCGTAGCCCTCGCATCGTCACCGAGCCGCCACGCGGCCGGTGGTGGGTCGCGGTCGGCTGTCGGCTCGACGCATCGTCCGGGGGTGCCCGCCACCGGCCTCGCGCGCGAAGGTGCGCGGACCGATGCCGACCGTGCAGCGGTCGGTCCGGCGGCCGCGCTCGCGCGCGCCACCCGCGTCCGCGAGGAGCTCTCCGCACTGGGCACACTCGCCGGCGCTGGTGCCGGCTGGTCTGCGGCGGAGCGGCAGGCGGTGTGGTCGGCGCTCGATCGCCTCTCCGGCACCCTGACAGCGGCGAAGGCGGCGTGGCTCGCGGCGGATCGTGACGCGGGCACGGTCGCCGCGCTCGGTGACGGCTCGGTCGCGGCAGCCATCGACCGGCGGTCCGGGTGCGGCATGCGTGCGGCCCACGAGCAGGTCCGCCAGTCCGAGGCGCTGACCGCCATGCCGCGCGTGGCGGCGGCCGTGGACGCCGGAGCGTTGCCGGTCGCGCATCTCGACGTGGTGGCGCGCCTCCTCGACCGGTCGTCCGTCGCGGTGGAGAGCGCACTGACCTCGGCGGAGGGTCAGGCGACGGTGGTTCGCCTCGGCGAGTCCACGGACGTCCGGCGGTTCTCGCGCGACCTCAGCTCCTGGGTCGCAGCGCTCGACCCGGCCCAGCTCGAGCGGGATCACCAGTCGCAGCGCACCGCGCGCTTCCTGCACGTCTCGGACGCCGCGGACGGTACGTACCTGAAGGGCCGCCTCGACCGGGTCTCGGGCGAGATCGTCCGACGAGCGCTCGACCGCATGGGCGAGGCGCCCGACGACGAGCGGACCTCCGAGCAGGCACGGGCCGATGCCCTGACGGCCATGGCGAGCACGCTGCTCGACCTGCCGGTGTCGGGGTCGGTGGCCTCCGTCCGCCCGCACATCAGCCTGGTCGTCGACGCCCCGACGTTCGCCGCCGTGCGTTCCGAGCTCCGCCGGCGTGCGACCCGTGCGACCGACGCGGCCGGTCCTGAGGCGGTGGAGGTGGGAGACGGTGCAGGCGTGGCTGTCGCCGTAGGTGACGGTGCTGGGGTGACCGTCGGCGTCACGCCGACCGCTCTGCCCGGCCTCGGCGGAGTCACGCCGGCGCGCACCGAGGATGGTGTCCCGGTGCCGTTCTCGGAGCTGACCCGGCTCCTGTGCGACGCCGAGGTGTCCCGGGTGGTGCTCGGCGCCGACTCGACGCCGGTCGACCTCGGTCGCTCCGTCCGCCTGTTCTCGGGTGCGGTGCGGCGAGCCGTCATCGTCCGCGACCAGGTGTGCGCCTTCGGCGGCTGCGGCAAGCCTGCGCGCTGGGGCGAGGTGCACCACATCGCCTGGTGGGACCGGGACGGCGGCGGCACGTCCGTGGACAACGGTGTGCTGCTCTGCGTCTTCCACCACCACGAGGTGCACCGTGCTGACCTGCGCATACGTCGGCTTCCGCACTTCGGCGGCGCGTCGCCCCGGCTCCGTCCGCCGCCTCGCTACGAGTTCCGCGCCCCCGACGGCCGACTGGTGACGGCCGCATGCCCCCGTCCCGCCGTGCCGGCCCGCGCGACGGTCCCGGATCCGCCACCGTCACCCGCGCGGCCACCGTCACCGGCACCCCCGACGCCGGCACGACCCCTGTCACCTGCGCGCATACCGGTACCGGCACTGTCACCCGCACGGCCACCGGAACCACCGCCGCCACCGGCACCACCACCGGCACCACCGCCGGCACTCTCGTCGCCGACCGTGCCGGCGGCCGCGTCCGGACGACTCCCGCGGTTCGACGACGGGCCGCCGCCGTTCTGACCCCCGGGACCGTGCCCGCACCCGTGCCCACTCCCGTGCTGGGACCTGCGCCGGTGCCCCCGCCGCCGAGATGGGTCGCGATCCGTGCGAGGGTGTCGCTGTGAGCCTGAAGACGCCAGCGCAGATCGAGCAGATGCGGCCCGTCGGCCGGTTCGTCGGGGAGGTGCTGACGTCGCTGCGCGAGTTCGCGCGGATCGGCATGACCACCAACGACCTCGATGCGCACGCCCGCGAGCTGATCGCGAAGGCCGGCGCGCGCTCGGTTTACCTCGGCTACCACCCGTCGTTCGGCGCGATGCCGTACCCGGGCGTCCTCTGCATCTCCGTCGACGACGCCGCGCTCCACGGCCTCCCGTCCGACGAGGTGCTGAAGGACGGTGCCGTGGTCAGCATCGACTTCGCGTGCGAGCTGCAGGGATGGGTGGCCGACTCCGCGCTGACGTTCCAGCTCGGCACCACCACCCCGGAGGCGCAGCGGCTCATCGCCACCACGGAGGCGGCGCTCGACGCCGGCATCGCGGCCGCCCGCGTCGGCGCCCGGATGGGTGACGTGTCGGAGGCGATCGGCAAGGTCGGCCGGGCCGGCGGGTTCGGCATCAACGCCGACTTCGGCGGTCACGGCGTCGGCCGGACCATGCACGAGGACCCGCACGTGGCGAACCTCGGTCGTCGTGGGACGGGTCAGAAGCTGAAAGAGGGCCTCGTCATCGCCATCGAGCCGTGGTTCATGGCCGGTGGCGACGGCTATGTCATCGACCCGGACGGCTGGACCATCCGGTCGGCGGACCACTCGATCACGGCCCACGCCGAGCACACCGTCGCCCTGACGCCGAACGGCACGATCGTCCTGACGGCTCGCGACTGAGCCGGGCCGCACGCGAGCGGCGGCGCCGGGTACCGCGGTCCGGCTCGGACTCGTCGTGAGCGAACCGGTCGACGACTACAACGGTCCCGGTCGACCGATAGTGGCGTCCCGACGAGGTGCCGACCTCGACGTCGCCCCGTGAGCCGTCGGAACGCCGCTAGTGCGTGCCACGCCGCAGCCGGCTCAGTGCGCCCGGGTTGGTGGCGAGCCAGTCGGCGAACGACTGAGCCGCGTGGCCGGTGAGGTCCTCGACGGTCGTCGAGACGATGTCCAGCTCGCCGGCGGCGATGGCGGTGTACGTCGACACCCAGCCGTCGACCTCCCAGTCGGCGGCGCCGTAGCGGGCGCGTGAGGCGTAGGCCTCGTCGACCGTCTCGGGGACGTAGCTGATGGTCCGCCCGACGGCGGCGGAGAGCTGCGAGCAGACCTCGTCCAGCGTCAGGGCCTCGGGACCTGTCACGTCGCGGACGTACCCCTCACGGGAGCCGACACCGATCCGGAGGGCCGCCACCACCACGTCGGCCACGTCGTCGTGCGACACCGACGCGACGCGCCTGTGGTCGGCGGGCCCGCGCAGGGTGTCGTCGTCACCCACGAACAGCGGCCAGCCCGCGTGGTAGAGCGAGTCGCGCAGCGCCACCCACGCCAGACCGGACTCGCGGAGCAACTGCTCGGTGTGCCAGTGGTCCCGCGCGTAGGTGAACGTCGCGTCGGGCGCAGCGGCGAGGAACGAGACGTAGACGACCCGCTGCACACCCGCCGCGGTGGCCGCCTCGACCACCGTGCGGTGCAGACCGACCCGGTCAGGATGCTCGTGGGCGGAGACGAGGACGACGTCGTCGACGCCCGCGAACGCCGCTCGCAGCCCGGCCTCGTCGTCGTACCCCTCGAAGGCCGCGACCTCGACCAGGTCGGAGGCGAGCAGCCGTCCGGGATGCCGTGCGAGCACCCGGTGCCACATGCCCTTCGCCGCCAGCCGGGCCGAGACGCGGCCCCCCACCTGCCCCGTCGCACCCGTGACCGCCACGATGCCCATGCGACGAACGTATGGTCCGTCGGTCGGCGACGACAGTGGCCGGGACTGGTTCACCCGCGGGTCCCGCGGCCGGAGCGCGCCTACTGCCGGCCGCCACGCGCCTACTGCCGGCCGCCACGCGCCCACCGCCGGCCACCACGCGCCCACTGCCGGCCGCCACGCGCCCACCGCCGGCCGCCACGCGCCCACCGCCGGTGTGCGCCTACTGCCGGCCGCCACGCGCCCACCGCCGGTCCGAGCGCGCGCGCCACCGCCACCGCCCGGCCGCGTCACGCCGCCGGCAGC
>NCKG01000376.1:0-1197 GCA_002279095.1 Cellulomonas sp. 14-74-6 | reverse complement strand
TTCACCTGCAAGCGCTGCCGGTCGGCGTTGATCTGGTCGGCGGTGTTCATCACGATCGGCACCACCCTGATGCCCTTGGCGGCGAAGGCCGGGTCCTGCTCGATCTTCTGCATCTGCACCAGGCACGCGTCGCAGCCGGCACCCTCGGAGAAGAACAGCAGCACGGGCTTGCCGCGCAGCGCGGACAGCGTCACGGACGAGCCGTCCGACCCGGGCAGCGTGAAGTCCGGGGCGACCCGCGTGACGACCTCCTGGCTGGGCCGCGCCGAGAGGAGGCCGGCGGTGATCAGTCCACCGACGACGAGGACCCCGAGGACGCTCGCCGCGATGCGGATCAGGCGCCGCCGGCGGGCGGCATCGCCACGCGCCTTGCGGGCGGCGGCCACGATCTCCTCACGACGTTGGTCGCGCTTGACGGCGGATCCGGAGGTCATCGGGCGGTCCTGTTCTGCTCGTGCTGCTGGTGGTCGTGCGGGGTCGTGCCGCCGGCGTCATGGCACGACTGGGCGGCGCTGTCGGCCGTCGGGCCGGCCTGCTCGTCCTCGGGCGGCCGACCGGGAGCGCCCGGGCGCCGGCGGCGGTCGGCGAGCGTGAACCAGACGAAGCCGAGGGCGACGGCGAGCAGCCCGAGGCCGAGCAGCAGCTCCGGCAACGGCGCCAGCCAGCCCTCGAGGCCGAGGAAGAACCGCGTCAGGCCACGAGCGGCGGAGACCTGGAACCCGCTTCCGCCAGTCATCGTGCTGTTGTTGGCACGGGCGACCACGAAGCCGCCCATCACCGCGAAGCCGACGGCAACCGCGACGTTCAGCGTCGTGGTGACGAACCGGTGCCCGGCGACGCTGAAGCGCACGGTCCGCGGACGCAGCCACTTGCGCTCCCCCAGCCGCACCCTGTCCCAGATCAGGGCCATGACGAACAGGGGGAACACCATGCCGAAGACGTAGGCCAGACCGAGAGCGAGTCCGCCGCCGACAGATCCGGACAGCGCCGACAAGGTCATGACGCCGACGAGAACCGGCGCGCAGCAGGACGAGGCGATTCCGGAGAACACCCCGAGAGCGAAGAAGCTCGCGCTGTCCCCCTTCGTCGTGTCGGGAGCGCGCAGCGCGGACGGCAGGGACCACATCCGGCCCGACAGCGCCAACCACGCCAGGACGAAGAACAGCACCCCGCCGGCGTAGTACAGCGGCTGGTGGT
>NCKG01000070.1:0-8587 GCA_002279095.1 Cellulomonas sp. 14-74-6 | reverse complement strand
GCTGAACGAGTCGTTCGCCGAGTTCCAGTCCACCCGCGCGACCGCCACCGTCACGCCGTGGACCAGCGCCTGGACCACCTTCTCCTCGTTGGAGAAGAGCTGGGCGTACCGGCAGGACCAGCTGCCGTCCACGCACCCGATCGCGGCGGACATCCGTGACCTCGAGGACGTCGAGGTGAACTTCGACGGCATCACGTACGCCAAGGGCGCCAGCGTGCTGCGCCAGCTGGTGGCCTGGGTGGGCGAGGAGGAGTTCGACGCCGGTGTGCGGGCCTACTTCGCGAAGCACGCCTACGGCAACACCCGGCTGCGCGACCTGCTGAGCGAGCTGGAGGTCACCAGCGGCCGCGACCTGAGCGCCTGGTCACGCCTGTGGCTCGAGCAGGCGGGCGTCACCCTGGTGCGGCCGTCCCTCGAGGTCGACGACGACGGTGTGATCACGTCCGCGGCCGTGCTGCAGGAGGTTCCGGACACGCACCCCGTGCAGCGTCCGCACCGCCTGGCCGTCGGCGGCTACGACCTGGACGCGTCGGGCCGGCTGGTGCGCACCACGCGCATCGAGCTCGACGTCGACGGGCCGAGCACGCCGGTGCCGGAGCTCGTCGGGAAGCACCGCCCCGACCTGCTGCTGGTCAACGACGACGACCTCGCCTACGCCAAGACCCGCCTGGACCCCGTCTCGCTCGCCTTCGCCACGGAGCACCTGGCGGCGTTCGACGCGTCGCTGCCGCGCACGCTGGTCTGGGCGGCCGCGTGGGACGCCACCCGCGACGGCGAGACCCCGGCCCGCGGCTACGTCGACCTGGTGCTGGGCAACATCGCGCACGAGACGGACTCGTCGGTGGTGCTCGTGCTGCTGCGCCAGCTGACCACGGCCCTGGACCTGTACGTCGCGCCCGAGCACCGCGATGCGACCGCCGCCGCCGCAGCCGACCGGCTGCTCGAGCTGGCCCGGGCGGCCGTCGCCGGCTCGGACCTGCAGCTCCAGCTGGTCAAGGCGTTCGCCGCCCGCGCCGTCACGGAGCCGCAGCTGAGCCTGGTCACGGACCTGCTGGACGGCCGGCTGCACCTGCCGGGCCTGTCGGTGGACACCGACCTGCGCTGGGAGCTGCTCAGCTCGCTCGTCACCGGTGGTCGCGCCGGGGAGCCCGACATCGCGGCCCAGCTCGCCGCCGATCCGACGGCCACCGGTCAGCGTGCCGCCGCCGCGGCCCGTGCCGCCGTGCCGACCGCCGAGGCGAAGGAGACCGCCTGGACCTCAGTGGTGGACCGGGACGACCTGCCGAACGCGGTGCAGGCCGCCACGATCGCCGGCTTCGGCCGGGTGCACGACGTGGACCTGCTGGTGCCGTTCGTCGACCGGTACTTCGAGGCCATCGAGGAGGTGTGGCGCACGCGGACCAACGAGATCGCGCAGACGATCGTGTTCGGCCTCTACCCGGTGGAGCTCGTCGGCCACGCGGACGTCGACCTGCTGGCCCGCACCGACGCCTGGCTCGGCGCCCACCCGGACGCCGCCCCGGCGCTGCGGCGGATCGTGTCGGAGAACCGCGACGGTGTGCGCCGCGCCCTGGCGGCGCAGGGGGCGGACCGCCGCAGCTGACGCCCGGCACCCGTGGCCGCGTCCCGCCCTCGAGGTGGGCCGGCCACGGGCTGTGGCAGTCAGGGGCAGGTCAGAGGCAGGTCAGCGACCGCTCAGTGGCCGTTCAGTGACCGTTCATCACGGCGGCGAGCGAGAGCAGGCGCTGGTTGTCGAACAGGTCGTCGACCAGCACGACCGCACCGGAGCTGTCCGTCAGCGGGATCTTCCAGTTCGGGTACTCCGTGTCGGTGCCCGGCTGGTTCTGCGCCCGCCGCTCCCCCACCGCGTCCGCCAGGGACACCCCGATCAGCGCCGCCGGCGTGGCCAGCACCCAACGGTGCAGGGCCTCGACGATCTCCCGCTCGGACGGGTCGTCGCCGAGCATGCCGCGCTGCCGGAGAGCGGTCAGCATCCGGTTGCGCTCCGCCTCGGCCTCGGCGCGGACCTGCTCCACCGGCGCCGTCAGCAGGCCCAGCCGGTTGCGCAGCGTCACGTGCTCGCCCGCGAGGTAGCCGGCGGTGGGGGGCAGGTCGTGGGTGGTCACGGTGGCCAGCGCCAGCCGGCGGTAGTGCTCCGGCGGCACCGGGTTGCCGTGCATGTCCTGCTCGAACCACAGCACCGAGGTGCCGAGGATGCCACGCTCGGAGAGGTAGTCGCGGACCCAGGGCTCCACCGTGCCGAGGTCCTCTCCGATCACCACGGCGCCCGCCCGGTGGGCCTCGAGAGCGAGGATGCCGACCAGCGCCTCGTGGTCGTAGCGGACGTACGCGCCCTCCGCGGCCGACATGCCGGTGGGCACCCACCACAGCCGGAACAGGCCGATCACGTGGTCGATCCGCAGCGCCCCGGCGTGCCGGAGGATGGTGCGCAGCATGTCGCGGTACGGCCGGTAGGCCGCACGGGCCAGTGCGTCCGGCCGCCACGGCGGCTGCGACCAGTCCTGCCCCTGCTGGTTGTACATGTCAGGGGGCGCCCCGACGGTCGCGCCCGACGACAGCACGTCGCCCAGCGCCCACACGTCGGCCCCCTCCGGGTGCACCCCGACCGCGAGGTCGTGCATCACGCCGATCGCCATGCCGCCGGACCGGGCGGCGCGGTGCGCCTCCGCGAGCTGGGTGTCGGCCACCCACTGCAGCCACTCGTGGAAGACGATCCGCTCGGCGAGCTCGGTCCGCGCCACCTTCACCAGCTCGGACGACGGGTCGAGCGCCTCGGCCGGCCACCGCGGCTGGTCGGCGTACCGCTCGCACAGCGCGCACCACAGCGCGAACGTCTCGAGGCCTGTGCCCTGCTCCGCGACGAAGTCGTCGAACGCCTCCTGGCGGGCGGCGGACCGCGGCGCGGCGAACACCACCTCGAGAGCCGCCTTCTTCGCCGTCCAGGCCGCGTCCCGGTCGATCGGACCCGGATCGGCGTCGAGCGCGAGCACCGGCTCGGCGGCCCACTCGACGAGCGCGCGGTCGGCGGCCGACAGGTAGGCCGTCTCCCGCACGTCCTCGACGCGGATGTACACCGGGTTGATGAAGCGCCGGGAGGTCGGCAGGTACGGGCTCGGCGTCATGTGCCCGGCCGGCTCGGCGGCGTGCAGCGGGTTGACCAGCACGAAGTCGGCACCGCACCGCTTCGCGGCGAGCCAGCCGATCTCCGCCAGGTCGCCGAGGTCGCCGATGCCCCACGACGCCTGCGAGCGCACGGAGTACAGCTGCGCCATGTAGCCCCAGGCGTGCCGACCGGTCAGTGCAGCGGGCAGCTCCAGGCGGTCCGGGGTGACCACCACGGCGCAGTGCGCGCCCGCGCTCGGCCCCTCGGCATGCAGCTCGTGCCAGCCCAGCGGGAGGTCGGCGGGCAGGGTGAACGTCGCCCGTCCGACGCGCCGACCGTCCACCAGCCGCGGCTCGACGTAGACGTCCACCTGGGTCAGCTCCAGCCGACCCCCGCCGGCCTCCTCGTCCAGCGCCAGCCAGACGCGGACCGGGTCGCCGTCCGTCACGTGCACGGGCACGTGCGCCTGCCGCCCGCTGCGGGTGACCACGACGGGCGGCACCACGCGGCGCCACGGCATGTCCTCGACGTGCGCGACGGCGAGCGCCACCCGCTCCGGCGAGGACGCGTCGACGCCCAGGGCCGCGAGCACACCGCGGAGGGTCGCCTCGGAGGCCCAGTGGTGCAGTCCGTCGTGCCCGCGGTAGTCGGGGACCACCCCGTAGGCCGCCGCGAGGCGCAGCAGCGGCTCGGCTGGGCGGTCGGTCTCGTCTGGCACGGCACCGATCCTGCCAGAGCCGGTGCGGCGCGACCCGGCCACACGCGGCGGCCGTCCTGGCCTGCGTAGCCTGTCGGGTCATGGCCTCCTCGATCCGCCTGCGCTACCCGCCCGCCCGCGTGGACGACGTCGTCGACCTGCTGCACGGGCGGCCCGTGGCGGACCCGTACCGCTGGCTGGAGGACCCGAACGACGCGGCGACGCGGGAGTGGTCGGCCGCGCAGGACGCCGTGTACACCGCCTACCGCACCGAGCTGGTGGAGCGCGCGGCCGGCACGGCCTTCGCCGCCGGCACGCTGGACCAGCGGATGCGGTCCCTGCTGGGCGCGGGACACGTCGGCACCCCGGTCTGGCGGGGCGACCTGCGGTTCCAGACCCGCCGCGAGCCCGGGGCGGAGCACGCCGTGGTGGTCGTGGCGGCGCCGGCGGCGGACGGCGGCGTCCGCGAGCGCGTCCTGGTGGACCCGATGGCGCTGGACCCGGAGGGCACGACGACGCTGGACGCCTGGCAGCCGTCGACGGACGGACGGCTCCTCGCGTACCAGATCTCGTCCGGCGGCACCGAGGAGAGCGTCCTGTTCGTCCTGGACGTGCAGACCGGCGAGCTGGTGGACGGCCCGGTGGACCGGGCGCGGTACTCGCCGGTCGCCTGGGTCCCCGACCCGGACGGCGACGCGGCGTTCTACTACGTCCGCCGGCTGGCGCCCGAGCTGGTGCCGGCGGACGAGCGGGCGTTCCACCGGAGGGTGTGGCTGCACCGCGTCGGCACGGACGCCGACCAGGACGTCGAGGTGTTCGGGGCCGGCCTGGAGCCGACCAGCTACTACGGCGTGTCGGTGTCCCGCGACGGACGGTGGCTTCTGGTCTCCGCCTCGGCAGGCACGGCTCCGCGCACCGACGTCTGGATCGGCGACCTGTCGGCCGGTCCGGTGCCGGAGCTGCGCGAGGTGGCCGTCGGGCACGACGCAGAGGTCGGCGCCTGGATAGGCCGGGACGGTCAGCTGTACGTGCTGACGGACCTGGATGCCCCCCGCGGCCGTCTGGCCGTGACACGACCGGAGGATCCCGGCGTCGGCACGTGGCGGACGCTCCTCGCGCAGGACGACGAGGCGGTGCTCGAGGACGTGGCGCTGATCGACGGAGGCGGCGACCGGACCGAGCCGACCGCCTTGCTCGCGTCGTGGCGGCGCCACGCCGTCAGCGAGGTCAGCCGGCACGACCCGGTGACCGGCGCCCGGCTCGGTGAGGTCCCGCTGCCGGGGCTCGGGTCGGTGTCCGGGCTCGTCGCCCGGCGCGACGGGGGTCCCGAGGTCTGGTTCTCCTACACCGACCACACCACGGTGCCGAGCGTGCAGGTGTACGACGGCCGCACCGGTGCCACGAGCCTGTGGGCCGCCCCGCCGGGCACGCCCCCGGACCTGCCGGCGGTGCACGTCGGACGCCTCGAGGTGCCCAGCCGGGACGGCACGGTGGTGCGCGCCTTCGTCGTGACCCGCGCCGACGCGGTCGACGAGGCGGGCCGGCCCCGCACCCCCGCGCCGACCGTCCTGTACGGGTACGGCGGCTTCCAGGTGAGCCTCGACCCCGCGTACTCGGCCACCACCCTGGCGTGGGTCGAGGCCGGCGGCACCTACGTCGTCGCCAACCTGCGCGGCGGCGGTGAGGAGGGCGAGGACTGGCACCGCGCCGGCATGCGGCAGCACAAGCAGAACGTGTTCGACGACTTCCACGCCGTGGCGGAGCACCTGGTCGCGACGGGGTGGACGACGGCCGCCCAGCTGGCGTGCTGGGGCGGCTCCAACGGCGGCCTCCTCGTCGGCGCCGCGGTCACCCAACGGCCCGACCTGTTCGCCGCGGCCGTCTGCTCGGCGCCGCTGCTCGACATGGTGCGGTACCAGCTGTTCGGGCTGGGCCGCACGTGGACCGAGGAGTACGGCGACGCGGAGGTGCCGGAGGAGCTCGACTGGCTGCTCGGGTACTCCCCCTACCACCGCGTGGCCCCCGGTATCCGCTACCCGGCCACCCTCTTCACCGTCTTCGAAGGAGACAGCCGCGTGGACCCGTTGCACGCCCGCAAGCTCGCCGCCGCCCTGCAGGCCGCGACCAGCGCCACGCCCGACGAGGCACCGGTGCTGCTCCGCCGCGAGACGGGCGTGGGGCACGGCGGCAGGTCGCTGTCGCGCAGCATCGGACTGACCACCGAAGAGCTGCAGTTCGTCGCGGACCGGACGGGGCTGCTCGCATGAGGCCGATCGTCGAGCGCCTGGCGACCGGCCCCTGGTTCGCGGCCGCCACCCCGGCACCGCACCCGAGCCAGAGCACCGATCCCGCGCTGCTGCCGACCAACCCGACCTCGGCACGCAGCTGGTGGCACTGGTTCACCGGCGTCCCGCTGCGGATC
The DNA here is from genome assembly GCA_002279095.1 of Cellulomonas sp. 14-74-6. Lineage (GTDB taxonomy): Bacteria > Actinomycetota > Actinomycetes > Actinomycetales > Cellulomonadaceae > Cellulomonas. The sequence goes on along the minus strand of NCKG01000070.1, from coordinate 2,344 downwards.
CTGCTGATCCTGGTGATCTCCGGCGTGGTGCTCGTGGGGCTGCGGGCGCTGATCAACACGCTGACCGACCACATCGCCAAGGGCATCCCCACGCTGCGCTCGCTCGGCGAGTCGGAACGGGCCGCCGCGCTGCTCGGCACCAACCCGGTCGCGGGGGCCCGGCGCGCGCAGCGCGCGCGCACCATCGGCTCGGTGCTGCGCTCCACGGCCGGGCTCGTCGTCGGCGCCATGGCGGTGTTCCTGGTGCTGGACGCGCTCGGGGTGAACCTCGCACCCTTCATCGCCTCGGCGGGCATCGTCGGCGTGGCGGTCGGCTTCGGTGCGCAAAGCCTGGTGAAGGACACTCTGACGGGGCTGTTCATGCTGGTCGAGGACCAGTACGGCGTGGGCGACGTGGTCGACGTCGGCCCGGCGACCGGGACCGTCGAGGCCGTCGGGCTGCGTGTGACGCGGCTGCGCGATGCCGAGGGCACGCTCTGGTACGTCCCGAACGGCTCGATGGTCCGCGTGGGCAACAAGACGCAGGGCTGGGCCACCGCCACGGTGGAGATCGACGTCGACTACTTCCAGGACCTGGACCAGGTCCGGTCGCTGCTGCAGCAGGCCGCCGCACAGGTGGTCGCCGATCCCCACGTGCGGGACTGGGTGGAGGGCGAGCCCTCCGTGCGCGGGATCGAGCGGCTCAGCGCCGATGCGGTCACCCTGCAGCTGACGGTGCGCACCGCGCCCGCCCGCCAGTGGGAGGTCGCGCGGCGGCTGCGACGCGCGGCACGTGACGTGCTGCAGCGCAACGACGTGCCGCTCGGTGGCCAGCGCGACGCGATGGCCGCACGGCTCGCGGCGCGGAGCGCGGCCACCGGACCCGGAGCCGCGGACCCGGCGGGCGATGCGGGCAGCCCGTCAGCCGCGGCCGGCCGGCAGCCGTCACCCGCCGCGGCGGACGCCGACGCCGTGGCCCGGGACCCGCACCGCACCCCGGTGGAGGAGGCCGTCGAGCCGCGCCCCACCGGTCCGCCGTCGGACGCCGCCCAGCAGCCGCCGGAGGGCCCGACCCGCTGAACGGGCGTGCCGCGTCAGCGCAGGCTGTCCAGCTCGGCGGCGAGCGAGTCCGCCTCTGGGCCGACGATCACCTGGACCACCTTGCCGGACCGCACGACGCCGAACGCCCCGCTGGCCCGCAGACCGGCCTCGTCCACCTGCTGGGTGTCCGTGACCTCGACCCGCAGCCGGGTGATGCACGGCTCCAGGTCCACCACGTTGGCGCTGCCGCCGAGCGCCGCCAGGATCTGCTCCGCCTTGCTCATCGGTCTCCCTCAGTCGCTCCGCCGCATCCGTCACGGCGAGGGCCGGCGTCGGACCAGCGTATCGCCGCACGTGCGAGCGGTCCCTGTCGTCATGGGTCGTGACGGGCCGTGTGAGGATGGCGCGGTGCGGTCCGACTCCTTCTACACCGCCGTCGGCGGGCACCAGACGTTCGTGCGGCTGGTCGACGCCTTCTACGCGGGGGTGGCCGACGACCCGGTGCTCCGGCCGATGTACCCCGAGGACGACCTGGGGCCCGCCGCGCAGCGCCTGACGATGTTCCTGGAGCAGTACTGGGGCGGCCCGACGACGTACTCCGAGATGCGGGGCCACCCGCGGCTGCGGATGCGGCACGCCGAGTTCCGGGTGGACCCGGAGGCTCGCGACCGGTGGCTGGGGCACATGCGGGCGGCGCTCGACACGCTCGACCTGGCACCCCTGCACAAGGGCGAGCTGTGGGACTACCTGGAGCGGGCCGCCCACTCGCTGCTCAACACCTTCGAGGAGGCACGATGACGGACCGGTCGCGCACGGTGGATCCCGAGCAGGTCGGACCGACCGCACCGTCCCCGACGGGGTCGCCGGTCGACGCCGCCCAGGTGGGGGCGAGCGACGACGCCGGTGCCGCAGCCCTCGGCACGGTGCTCCGCACGCTCGACCTCGACCCCGCTGGCGCCCCGGACACGTTCGTCGGGACGAGCCTGGCGCACCCCAACGGACGCGTCTTCGGCGGCCAGGTGCTGGCCCAGGCCCTCCTCGCCGCCGGCCGGACCCTCGTCGACGACCCCGACGCGGGCCCGCGGCTGCCGCACTCGCTCCACGGGTACTTCCTGCGGGCGGGCGAGATCGACGTCCCGATCGAGTTCGGGGTCGAGCGCCTGCGTGACGGCCGGTCCTTCAGCGCCCGCCGCACGCACGCGGCCCAGCACGGCGCGCCGATCCTGTCCATGACGGCGTCCTTCCAGCAGGAGCAGCCCGGTATCGACTACGCCGAGCGGATGCCGCACGGGGTGCCTGGTCCGGAGGAGGTGCCGACGGCACT
>NCKG01000375.1:0-1203 GCA_002279095.1 Cellulomonas sp. 14-74-6 | reverse complement strand
CGCACACCCGCGGGTCGAGCAGGCTCGGCACGCCCTCGGTGTCCCACGGCGCGTCCCACGCCAGCTCGGCGTAGCACTCGTCGGACGCGATGACGACCGGCTTCCCGTGCCGGCCCGACGCCTCCCGCGCGGCCGCCACCACGGCACGCAGCTCGGTGACGCCGAGCACGGAGCCGTCCGGGTTGCCCGGCGAGTTCAGCCAGACGAGCCGCACCGCCCCCGCGCCGTCCGCGGCCAGCCGGTCGGCCGGGTCGGCGCACGGCTCCGGGGTCGCACCGGCCAGCCGGGCCCCGACGTCGTACGTCGGGTACGCCACCGCCGGGTGCAGCACCACGTCGCCCGGGCCGAGCCCGAGGAGGGACGGCAGCAGCGCCACCAGCTCCTTGGACCCGACGGTCGGCAGCACCGCCGCGGGGTCGAGGTGCGGCACGTGCCGACGCCGGACGAACCATCGCGACACCGCCTCGCGCAGCTCGGTGGTGCCATGGGTCGTCGGGTACCCCGGCGAGTCGGCCGCGGCAGCGAGGGCCTCGCGCACGAGGGCCGGGGTCGGGTCGACAGGCGTGCCGACGGACAGGTCGACGATGCCGCCGGGGTGAGCAGCGGCACGGGCGGCCGCCGGCGCCAGCGTGTCCCAGGGGAAGTCCGGGAGGGTGCCGGTCAGCAGTCCCACGGGGACGTCACTCGCCGTTGATGCGCAGCGGCAGCGTGGCGATGATCGGGTGGTCCTTGTCGATCTGGCCCATCTTGGCGGCACCGCCCGGCGAGCCCAGGTCGTCGAAGAACTCGACGTTGGCCTGGTAGTACGTGGCCCACTGCTCCGGGACGTCGTCCTCGTAGTAGATCGCCTCGACCGGGCACACCGGCTCGCACGCGCCGCAGTCCACGCACTCGTCGGGGTGGATGTAGAGCGAACGACGCCCTTCGTAGATGCAGTCGACAGGACACTCGTCGATGCACGCCTTGTCCTTGACGTCGACACAGGGCTCGGCGATGACGTACGTCACGGTGCTCCTCCACGGGTGCGCGACAGGCGGGGTGCCGGCGCCGGATCGGTCGTGCCTAGTATCGCTCACATGCCCCTGCCGGCCGGTCACGGTCCACATGACGGGGACGCCCCGTGACCCGCGACGGCTGGCGGGAGTGGGCGCCCGGCATCCGCGTGGTGGTGCGCCGGCTGCGCGCCCGGCACGTCGCCACCCC
>NCKG01000069.1:0-8609 GCA_002279095.1 Cellulomonas sp. 14-74-6 | reverse complement strand
CATCAACCGCGCGAAGGTCGAGGCCGAGGCTCTGGACCTGTCGCACGGGATCCAGTTCATGTCGATGGCGGAGGTCGTCGGGGCGGACGACATCGAGGTCCTCGCCGACGCCGACGTGGTGATGTTCACGGCCGGTGCCAAGCAGAAGCCGGGCCAGAGCCGCCTCGACCTGGCCGGGGCGACCATCTCCCTCGTGCAGAAGGTGCTGCCGAGCATCGTCCGCGTGGCGCCGAACGCCGTCTACGTGATGGTGACCAACCCCGTCGACGTGGTGACCTACGCGGCGCTGAAGATCTCGGGGCTGCCGCCGTCGCAGCTGTTCGGCTCCGGCACCGTGCTCGACTCGTCGCGTCTGCGCTTCCTCATCGCCCAGCACACCGGCGTCGCGGTGCAGAACGTGCACGCCTACGTCGCCGGGGAGCACGGAGACACGGAGATCCCGCTCTGGAGCTCGGCGAGCCTCGGCGCGGTGCCGCTGCTGGACTGGAACGGGTTCGGCGACCGCGGTCCGCTGACCGCCGGCGTCCGGGAGGCGATCGCCCGTGAGGTGGTCGAGTCCGCCTACAAGATCATCGAGGGCAAGGGGGCGACGAACTACGCCATCGGCCTCGCCGGCTCCCGCATCATCGAAGCGATCCTCAAGGACGAGCACCGCATCCTCCCCGTCTCGTCCCTGCTCGAGGGCTACCACGGCATCAGCGACGTCTGCCTCTCCGTCCCGGCCGTGGTGGCGGCCGACGGTGTGGGCGAGCGGATGCCGGTGCCCATGTCCAGCGACGAGCTCGCGGGCATGCGACGCTCCGCCGACGCGGTGCGCTCGGTGGCGCGGCAGTTCGGGTTCTAGACGACGCCTGCGGCCTCGCCGGACCTGACCGGCGGGCCCGCAGGCGTCATCCTGGCGTGCGCTGCTCGCCCTAGAGGCTGCGCAGCACGCTCACCACGCGACCGAGCACCGTCGAGTCGTCGCCGGGGATCGGTGCGTACGCGGGGTTCTGCGGCATCAGCCAGACGTGGCCGTCCGTGCGCTTGAGCGTCTTGACCGTCGCCTCGCCGTCGATCATCGCCGCGACGATCTCGCCGTTCTCTGCCACCGGCTGGCGCCGTACCACCACCCAGTCGCCGTCGCAGATCGCGGCGTCGATCATCGAGTCGCCACGGACCCGGAGCAGGAAGAGGTCGCCCTCGCCGACCACCTGGCGGGGGAGCGGGAAGACGTCCTCCACCACCTGGTCCGCGAGGATCGGGCCACCGGCCGCGATGCGTCCGACGACCGGCACGTACGCCGGCCCGGGTGTGCGGTCCAGCTCCGGCAGGTCGGGGTCGAGACCCGCCGCCCATTCCGCCGTCCCGATGCGCACCGCACGGGAGTCGTCGGGCTGGACCACCTCGATCGCGCGGGGCCGGTTCGGGTCCCGGCGCAGGTAGCCCTTGCGCTCGAGCACGGTCAGCTGGTGCTTGACGGACGACGGGCTGGTCAGGCCGACCGCCTCGCCGATCTCCCGCATGCTCGGCGGGTAGCCGCGGCCCTCGACGGACTGCTTGATCGTCGCCAGCACCAACCGCTGACGCGGTGTGAGCCCCTCGTCGTCGGGGGCGCCGTCCGGTAGTGCGTGCACCGAGGCGAGGGTCCCGTCCTCGTCGGTCCGCCTGCTGTCCGTCACCGCTGTCCTCCCTGTCGCTGGCGGCGTGCCGGACCGTCGCGCCCACCGACCCCGCCGTCCGCGTCCGGCCTGGTCCCAGCGCCGCGCGGGTCGTGTCAGTGGTCGGTGATGGTCTGTCGCCGTGCAGCGAGCGTATGGCCCGCGGCACCCGGACTCAAACATCTGTTCGAGCGTGTCTCGACGAATGTCGGTCCGGTCTGGTAGACATCGTACAGACGTTCGACGAACGGATGTTCGATCCGGTGGTGGCACCGCGAGGTGCCACCCGCGACGGAGGTGGGCAGCATGAGCGCGATCCTGGTCACGGCACGTCCGGCGGTCGTTCCCGTCCGGGCTGGTGCGGCGGCGCCTCGCGGTCTCGCCGGGGCGCGGGAACGGCACCTCCGGCTGGTGCCGGACGCGACGGCGCCGACGGACGTGCGGTCGGCTCAGCAGCGGCCGCTGCGGCTGACGCGGCGGGGGCGTGCCGTGGTGGCGGCGCTCTCGCTGCTGCTCGTGGCCGGCGTCGGTGTGCTGGGGAGCAGGGCAGCGGCTGACGGACCCGCCTCCGCTCCGGTGGTCGAGCGGCACGTCGTGACGCCCGGCGAGACGCTCTGGGGCATCGCCGCGTCGGTCGCACGTCCCGGTCAGGACGTCCGAGACGTGGTGGTCGAGCTGCAGAAGCTGAACGGGATGGGCGACTCGGGCCTGGTGGCGGGCGAGGAGCTGGTGGTCCCCGCCGCCGGCTGACGGCCCTTCGTTCCTTGCGCGGCCCGCAGGCGTCGCTTAGCGTCGCCTGCGACCCCGACGAGTCGGAGGGGTCGTTCGACGGTGCCGCCGACCGCTCCTGGTGGCGGCACAGGTGAGAGGACCCCTGTGCACTGCCCCTTCTGCCGGAACCCCGACTCGCGCGTCGTGGACTCGCGGACGTCCGACGACGGTGCATCGATCCGTCGTCGACGTCAGTGCCCCCAGTGCGGACGACGGTTCACCACGCTGGAGACCACGAGCCTCGCGGTGGTGAAGCGGTCCGGCGCCACCGAGCCCTTCAGCCGGGAGAAGGTCGTCAACGGCGTCCGCAAGGCCTGTCAGGGTCGGCCGGTCAGCGAGGACGACCTGGCCCTGCTGGCGCAGCGCGTCGAGGAGACGCTCCGCTCGTCCGGTCAGGCCGAGGTCGACGCCTACGAGATCGGGCTGGCGATCCTCGGTCCGCTGCGGGAGCTCGACGAGGTCGCGTACCTCAGGTTCGCCTCGGTGTACCAGGGCTTCGACTCCCTCGAGGACTTCGAGGCGGCGATCACCGTGCTCCGGGCGGCGCACGAGGACCACGACACCGACGACGTGGCTCCCGACGCGACGGATGAGCCGGCTGCGATCCCGGCCGACGGTCGACCGTCGGTGCCGACGCCGCCGGGTCCTCCGTCAGAGGTCGCTCGAGCGTGAACCCCAGAGGTTGATGCCGGCATCGACGGCGTGCGGCTCGACCGCGAGGAGCTCGTCCTCGGTCAGCGGCGCGGTCGCCGCACCGGCCAGGTTCTCGTCCAGCTGGTGCGGCGTACGTGCACCGACCAGCACGGACGTCACCCGTGGGTCGCGCAGCACCCAGGCCAGCGCGAGCTGCGGCAGCGTCCGTCCTGCGGCGCGTGCGATCTCGTCCAGGGCGCGCACGTGCCCCAGCACCTCCGCGGTGAGCCACTCCGGGCGGAGGGGACCGCCTCGTGCCGCGCGGGAGCCCGCCGGTACACCCTGCAGGTAGCGGGTGCTGAGCATCCCCTGGGCGAGCGGCGAGAAGGCCACCATGCCCATCCCGGCGTCGCCGACCACGTCCAGCAGCGACCGGCCGTCGCTGCCGGGCCGCTCCACCCACCGGTTCAACATGGAGTAGGCCGACTGGTGGACGGTGAGCCGGACGCCGAGCTCGCCGGCGACGTGCAGCGCCTCCCGGGTCCGGTCCGCCGAGTACGAGGAGATGCCGACAGCCCGCGCCTTCCCGCTGCGGACCGCGCCCGCGAGCGCGCCGATCGTCTCCGCCAGCGGTGTCGCGGGGTCGTACCGGTGCGAGTAGAAGACGTCGACGTGGTCGGTCCGCAACGCCCGCAACGAACGGTCGAGGGACGCGCGGAGGTACTTCGCCGAGCCCTGCTCCCCGTACGGCCCCGGCCACGCGCGATAGCCCGCCTTGGTGGTGATCACCAGGTCGTCACGGTGCGCCGCCAGCTCTCGGGCGAGCAGCCGGCCCACGGCCTCCTCGGCGGCGAAGGGCGGGGGGCCGTAGTTGTTCGCCAGGTCGAGGTGGAAGACCCCGCGGTCGACGGCGCGCAGGACGAGGGCCCGCTGGGCGTCGAACGAGGTGTCCTGGCCGAAGTTCTGCCACAGCCCGAGAGAGACGGACGGGAGGATCAGACCGGCCACACGTCGGGTCGGTACCGGCTCGGGAAAGGCGTGCACGTGACCGACGCTACGGCAGAGCCCGCGCACCGGAGGTGGCTGGCAAGGACCTGGTGGCTGCCCGGCTTGCCCGTCGTCGCGCCGACGGGCCAGGCTGGCCCCAGGCCGCCCGGACGGGCGGCAGCGGGCGGCGCCCGCAGGATGAGGGAGGGCCCATGGCGGACGAGGAGCACGCACCGACGGTGAGCGAGGACGCCAAGGCGAAGTTCCGGGAGGCTCTGGAACGGAAGAAGTCGGCACAGCACCGGACGACCGACGGCTCGGCGGGCAGCGGTGCCGTCCGGGGGTCCGAGACGTCAGGACCCGTGCAGCGTCGGTTCCAGCGCAAGAGCGGCTCGGCCTGACGCGTGGTCGTCCCGCCCTCAGGAGAGCAGACGCAGGCGGACGGACTCGGGGCGGTCCCGCAGCGCCGCCACCGCCGCCTCGTCGACCAGGCTCCCGGCGTCCGTCACCACGTAGCCCAGCTCGCCGCGCGTGGCCAGCAGCTGGCCCTCGATGTTGACGCCGTGCTCGGCCAAGGTCGCGTTCACCGCGGCGAGCACGCCGGGCACGTTGCGGTGCAGGTACGCGAGGCGGTGCACGTCCGGAGCCTGGTCCAGCGCGAGGTTGGGCACGTTGACCGACAGGGTCGTCGAGCCGGTGGTCAGGTAGTCGCGCACCTTGTGGGCGACGAACTGCCCGATCGCCTCCTGCGCCTCCTCGGTGGAGCCGCCGGTGTGCGGGGTGAGGATCACGTTCGGCAGGCCGCGCAGCTCGGACTCGAAGGGGTCGCCGTTGCGCTTCGGCTCGTGCGCGAACACGTCGACCGCCGCTCCGGCGACGTGCCCGGAGGTGATGGCCTCCTGCAGCGCCGGGTAGTCGACGACGAAACCGCGGGACAGGTTGAGGAAGATCGCGCCCTCGCGCATCCGGGCGAACTGCTTGGCACCGAACAGCCCGGCGTTGCCGGACCGACCGTCGACGTGGAGCGTGACCACGTCGGCCGCCTCGAGCAGCTCGTCGAGCGAGTGCATGCGGCGGGCGTTGCCCAGGGCCAGCTTCTCGGCGGTGTCGTAGAACACCACCGACATGCCGAGGTTCTCGGCCAGCACCGACAGCTGCGTGCCGATGTTGCCGTAGCCGACGATGCCCAGCGTGCGGCCGCGCACCTCGTGGGCGCCGCTGGCCGACTTGTTCCACACGCCCGCGTGCATCTGGCGGTCGAAGTCCACCAGCCGCCGGGTGAGCGCGATGATCTCGGAGATCGCCAGCTCCACCACGGACCGGGTGTTGGAGAACGGCGCGTTGAAGGCCGCGATGCCGTGCGACGCGGCGGCGCGCAGGTCGATCTGGTTGGTGCCGATGCAGAACGCGCCGACGGTGAGCAGGTCGCCGGCGTGCTCGAGCGCACGGGCCGACACCTGGGTCTTCGACCGGATCCCGAGCATGTGCACGCCGTCGAGCGCCTCGATCAGCTCGTCCTCGTCCAGCGCGCCGGACCGCGTGACCACCTCGAACCCGGCCTCGGTGAGGATGGTGCGGGCGTGGGGGTGGATGTTCTCCAGCAGCAGGGCCTTGAGCACGACACCATGGTGCGCCCGTCCGCGCCTCGGACGGGCAACGGTCCGCTCCGCGGACGTCGCCGAGCGTCTCAGGCCGGCCGGAGACCGTCCGGCAGGGGGCTCGCGTGCACGACGTGCAGCAGCTGCGTCGGCCGGGTCATCGCGACGTACAGGTCCCCGGCGCTCTCCTGCAGCACCTCGGCCGGCTCGACGAGCACGACCACGTCGAACTCCAGGCCCTTCGTCTGAACCGGGGTGAGCAGCACGAGGTCCGCACCGAGGTCCACCGCGGTGCCGTCGTCCGTGCCCGCGACCGGCCGGCCGAGCGCCGCCAGCGCCGCGCGAACCTGCGGCAGGCGGTGGGGGACCGCCACCAGCGCGACCCGACCGGAACCGGCCGTGTCGGACACGTCGCCGACCGCCTTGAGGGCACGCTGCGCAGCCGCGTCGGCGAGCTCGTCGGCAGCGACCCCCTCGATCACCAGCGCGTCCTCGACGTCGCGGGCGGAGGTCAGGGGGCTGACGGGCAGGCCGACCGCGGCGGCCACGCGGCCCGCGGCCTCGGCGACGACTGCCGGCGTGCGGTAGTTGACGGTCAGCTCGGCCAGCCGCCACGAGCCGCCGAGGACGGGGTCGAGCATCCCGGCCCACGAGCTCGCACCACCGGGCGACGACGTCTGCGCCACGTCCCCGACCACCGTCATCGACCGGGTCGGCACGCGCCGCAGCAGCGCTCGCCACGCCATCGCCGACAGCTCCTGCGCCTCGTCCACGACGACGTGCCCGTAGGTCCAGGAGCGGTCCGCGGCGGCTCGTTCCGCCGTGGTGAGCGACGGTCCGGTGCCGGCGAACCGGTCCGCGAGCGACTCCGCCGACACGAGCCCGCCGGCCCCGGTGGACGCGAGCACCTGCCGGGCGTACTCCACCTCGTCCGCACGGCGCCGTGCGGCGTTGCGCGCCTGGGCGCGAGCGGCCTGGTCGTCCTCACCGAGCAGCTCGGCCGCCTCGTCGAGCAGCGGCACGTCGGCGGCCGTCCAGGGCGACTCGGCCGGCCGAGCGAGCAGCTCACGCTGCGCGGCGGTCAGCTCCGGTGCGGCCTGGGTCAGCCGGTGCGGCTTGGCGTACAGGTCGGAGACGAGCTTCTCGGCCGTCAGCGGCATCCACGCGAGGTTCAGCGCGATGCGGATCTCCCGCGTCGTCCGCAGCTCCTCCATCAGCTCGGCGCGCTCGTCCGCCGGGACGGCGAAACCCAGCTGGGCGGCGTACTGCTCCGCGAGCCGTCCCAGCATGTCGCGGACGAAGCCGATGCGGGCCTGGTTGTGCGGCCGGTGCTGGCGCTGCGCGCGCGCGATCGCCGAGGCGACGTCGGAGGGCCGCACCTCCACGAGCCTGCCGTCGATCCGGACGCTCACCGGTGCAGCGGGAACGCGCTGGCGCGCGCGGACCGCCCGTGCCACCACACGGGCCATCACGGCACGGCCCTTCAGCTCCGCCACGTCGGCGGGCTCGGGCGCCACGCCGACGACGCCCGGGTACAGCTCCGAGAGCGTGGTGGTGACCACGCCCGTCTCGCCGAGCGCGGGCAGGACCTGGTCGATGTACCGCAGGAACGTCCTGCTCGGGCCCACGAGCAGCACCCCCGCGCGCTCGAGCAGCCGCCGGTGCGCGTAGAGCAGGTAGGCCGCCCGGTGCAGGGCCACGGCCGTCTTGCCGGTGCCCGGACCGCCCTGCACCACCAGGGTTCCCTGCAGGTCGGCCCGGATGACCGCGTCCTGCTCCGCCTGGATCGTGGCGACGATGTCGCCCATCCGGCCGGTCCGCCGAGCGCCGAGGGCCGCCAGCAGAGCTCCTTCTCCACTCAGCGTCCCGGGGGTGTCCGACGCGTCGAGCCGGTCCAGGTCGAGCACCTCGTCCTCGACTCCGGTGACGGTGCGACCGGACGTCACCAGGTGCCGGCGCTGCACCACCCCCTCGGGGTGCGCTGCGGTCGCCCGGTAGAACGCGCGCGCCGCGGGAGCGCGCCAGTCGGTCAGCAGCGGCGTCTGCTCCGCGTCGGTCAGCCCGATCCGTCCGACGTAGCGACGCTGGCCGTCGTCCAGGTCGAGCCGGCCGAAGGCCAGGCGGTCCTCGACGGCCTCCAGCTGCGCGAGCCGGTCCTCGTACAGGGTGGCGAAAGCGTCCCGCTCGCTGCGGTTCTGCGGGGAGCCGGACGGGCCGGACCGTCGCACCGCGGCCAGACGGTCCCGGGTCTGGGCCCGCTGCTGGTCCAGTCGGGCGTAGAGCTCGTCGACCACGCGCTGCTCGCCGGCGAGCTCGTCCTGACGTCCTGCCACCTGCTGCGCTCCTGTCCGGCGGCGCGCGGCCGTCGTTCCGGGTCCTGCACGGGCGTCGCCCGGGCGTCGATCGCGGGTGTCGATCGGTGCGGGCGGCCGTCCATTATCCGACTCCGACGCAGACGCTGCACGTGCGTGTCCGCACCGTGCGCTGCGCCGCCGCCCGCCGCGCGCAGAGCGGTGCCCCGCCGTACGCTTCGCCAGACGGCCGGCCGGAGAGGAGACCTGTGAGGCACACGCCGCCCGCGTCGGACGACGTCACCCGCTTCGGCCCGGTCGGCGCACGGCCGGACGGCCCGCTCCGCATCCTCCTGGTGGAGGACGACGACGGCGACGCCCTGCTGGTGCGGGAGCACCTCGCGGACGCCGGCCTGGAGACGCGCCTCACGTGGGTGCGCACCATGGACCAGGCGCTCGAGCGGCTCGACGTGGACTGCGTGCTGCTGGACCTCGGTCTGCCGGACACCGTCGGTCTCGCGGGTCTGGAGCGGCTGCTGTCCCACCAGGCGCCCGCTGTCGTGGTGCTCACCGGGCTCGCCGGCGACGGGGTGGGGCTCGCCGCCGTCGCCGCCGGTGCCCAGGACTACCTGGTGAAGGGCGACGTCGACGGCGAGAGCCTCGGCCGTTCGGTGCGCTACGCCGTGCAG
>NCKG01000374.1:0-1212 GCA_002279095.1 Cellulomonas sp. 14-74-6 | reverse complement strand
ATACTCGTAGGCGGCGGTCGCCGCACGCTCCAACACCAGACGGAAGCGGGTCTCCACCTCGGCCGGGGTCGCGTTCTCCAGCACGATGTCGTCCGCGCCCCACTCGGCGGTCACCACGGTGAGGCCGCCCTCGGTGAGCACCAGGACCAGCGGGACCGTCAGGCCGGTGGCGCGCAGCAGCCGGCACGTGGTGCGCGCCGTCACCAGGTCACGGCGCGCGTCGAGCACGACGATGTCTGCGTCCGGGGCGTCCACGAGAGCGGACGGTTCCACCGGTAGGACCCGCACCCGGTGCGACAGCAGGCCGAGTGCGGGCAGCACCTGTGCGGACCCCCCGGACGCCGGAGTGAGGAGCAGCAGGTCTGCCACCAGGACCTCCAGGCGCGCGAGTGAGCACACGGTACCGCGCACTGCGCAGGCGTACGCCGAGCCGTCCGCGGCGCGGCATCTGCGAGAATCCCAGCGTGCTGACCCCCGCCCCCGCGCCGGTGCCTGCGCTCGGCGGCCCTGGGCAGGTGGTGGCGCGATGACCATCGCCACCCGGTCGGTGGCCACGGCCGCCCTCGCCGCGGCGGTCGCGCTCGCCGGCTACCTGCACCCGACCGCCCTGGTGGGGGCGGGCTTCGTGCTCGTCGTGCTGCTGGCGCTCGGCTGGCCGTGGCTCGCGCGGCTGCCCTTCCCTCCCGGCTCGTCGGCCGTGATCGGCCTCGCCGGCGCCGGTGCGCTGTACGCCGTCGCGTTCGTCACTGCGTCGTCGGACCTGTCCGCGCTGTCCATCGCGATGGCCGGGGCGCTGCTGCTGGCCTTCGTCAACGAGCTGCTGCGCCGGGACGGGCGCGTGCGGATGGTCGAGTCGGTGTCCGGCACCGCGGCCGGTGCCGTGATCGCGCTGACCGCCTCCGGGTGGGCGGCGGCCGACGCCCTGTCCGGCGGGCCGACGCTGGTGGTCACCGGCGCCGTGGCGCTCGCGGTCGGCTCGGCGGTGTCCGCCCTGGCTGTCGCGCGGTGGTTGAGCGCGGTCACCACCGTGCTCGCGGCCGCCGGCGTCGGTGCGCTGGTCAGCATCCCGCTCGCGTCCTTCAGCCCCGCCGTCGGCGCGTTGCTGGGTGCGGCGGTGGGGGTGCTGGTCGCCGCGATGGACGCCCTGTTCGACGGGATGCCGGAGCTGCGGCGGCGGATGCCGGCGCTGGCCGCGATCGCCCTGCCCGTGTT
>NCKG01000373.1:0-1216 GCA_002279095.1 Cellulomonas sp. 14-74-6 | reverse complement strand
GGCGGGATCCAAGTCCTGACGGTGAATGGCGTCGCGCAGTGAAGGCGGTACTCCTGGGCGTGGCGCTCACGAGCGCACTCTTCTTCGGCCCCACGGCGCCCGAACCCACGGCGCCCGGCCCCACGGCGCCCGACGGCACGGCGCTCGAAGGGCGCGCCGACCAGGACCACATCGACGTGGTGGCCGCACGTGGCACCGCCCCGGGCGATTCCAACGCCGCCTTCAGTGGGTCCGCCCCTCCGCTCAGGGAGGAGATACGAGCGCCGATCTGCCGGCGGAACCTCAGCGATTCCCCGGATCTGTTCCCGTGCTCGGGCGACCCCATCACGCCGTTGCCGGAGTGTGAGGCGGCGGAGGTGGAGACGTTGGCGCCGGTCTGGCAGCGCACACGAGCGGATGCCGCCAGCCCGTGGAGCGAGTGGACCGTGACGGCGCCGGCGTCCTGCGCCGCGGCACCGACCGTGACCCCCGAGATGGTGCTGGCCGAGTTCCGCCGGATGACGCTGACGCCCAGCGCCCTCACGGTCCAGCCCGATCGCGGGTGGGTGCTGGTGAACAAGCCGACGGTCGTGTACACCGACGCGACCGACCAGACGTTGACCACCACGATCCTCGGCGCCCCGGTGGCCATCACCGCCCATCCGGACAGCTACCGGTGGGACTTCGGCGACGGTGCCGTGATCAGCACCACCCACCCCGGACGCCCGTGGCCGCAGGCGGACATCTCCCACCCGTACGTCCACACCGGCACCTACTCGATCACGCTGACGACCACGTGGTCGGCGACCTTCACCCTCGCCGACGACCCGACACCGCGAGACGTCCCCGGGACCGCCACCACGGCCAGCACCAGCACCCCGTTCACCGCCGAGGAGCTGCGGTCGCACCTCGTCGCCACCACCTGCGACGAGGACCCGCACGCCCCGGGCTGCGACTGACCGACCACGCACCACGTCGCCAGCCGTCCCCCGGACGGCACGCGGACATGGACACGTTGGAGGCGGCAGCGAGCAGGTGCGACAGTGTGTCTACCGGCGCGGCCGTCCACCGGTGTGCGGCTCGCCTCTGGTCATCCGTTGGAGGCCCCTGTTGGGTACTGAGATCGTCACGCGCACCCTGGCCCCCTGCACCATGGCCGCCGTCCGGGGGACGGCTGGCGACGTGGTGCGTGGTCGGTCAGTCGCAGCCCGGGGCGTGCGGGTCCTCGTCGCAGGTG
>NCKG01000372.1:0-1223 GCA_002279095.1 Cellulomonas sp. 14-74-6 | reverse complement strand
GCAGCCACCCGAGCGGACCCAGCCACAGTCGTTCGGTGTAGGAGGTGCCACCAGGGGGCCCGGTCGCCCCGTCCGCGGGTCTGCTGTCGGCCATGCGGACAGCATCGCACCCGTCGAGCGGCCTGTAGGGTCGGCACCCGTGACCGAGCCGACCGTCGAGGTGCTGCTGCTCAGGCTGGACCCGGAGCTGCCGGTGCCGTCCTACGCGCATCCGGGCGACGCCGGTGCGGACCTGGTGAGCCGGATCGACGTGACCGTGCCCGCCCAGGGTCGGGTCACCGTGCCGACCGGGGTGGCGATCGCGCTGCCCGACGGCTACGCCGCCTTCGTGCACCCCCGCTCCGGCCTGGCGTCGCGGCACGGGCTGACCATCGTGAACGCCCCGGGCACCGTCGACGCCGGCTACCGCGGCGAGATCTCGGTGACCCTGCTCAACACGGACACCGAGCACGACCTCGTGCTGCACCGCGGTGACCGCGTCGCCCAGCTGGTGGTGCAGCGCGTCGAGCGCGCACGGTTCGTCGAGGCGGAGCGGCTGCCGGGCTCGCACCGCGGTGACGGCGGGTTCGGCTCGAGCGGGGGCTGGAAGTCGGCCGACGGAGCGGGTGATCGCACGTCCACGTCGCAGAAGAGCGACACTGGAGCCTGAGACCGACGTGCACGCGCACGGCGGGGAGGAGATGGAGTGGCCCTGTTCCGGCGCGGCAGCAAGAGTGCTGCCGCCGACGACGCCGTCCCGCAGGACGAGAATGTGACGACGCCTGAGACGTCGTCCCCGCAGTCCGCGCCCACCACGGGACCGTGGGACGTCGAGGACGCCCCCGTCGACCTGCCGCGGGTCGACCTCGGTGCCGTGCAGCTGCCGGGCATCGAGGGCATGGAGCTCCGGATGGAGATCGACGAGGCCAGCCGAACCGTGTCCGGCGTCTCGGTCGCCCTCGACGGGTCGATCATGCAGGTCCAGGCCTTCGCGGCACCGCGGACCGAGGGCATCTGGGACGAGATCCGCACCGAGATCGCCGCATCGATCACGCAGCAGGGCGGCACCGTCGACGACCTGCCCGGCCCGTTCGGCCGTGAGCTGCTCGCCCGCATGCCCGTGCGGACGCCGGAGGGCCGCACCGGGCACCGCCCCGCGCGGTTCATCGGCGCGGACGGGCCCCGCTGGTTCCTGCGCGGCGTGCTGACCGGCAGGGCCGCCGTCGAGCCCGAGGCGGCGTCGG
>NCKG01000068.1:0-8671 GCA_002279095.1 Cellulomonas sp. 14-74-6 | reverse complement strand
GGCCCGCAGCTCCGGGTCGATCGCGGCGAGCAGCGGGAGCCCGAAGGCCGCCGTCTTGCCGGTGCCCGTCTGGGCGACGCCGACCAGGTCGCGGCCGGCCAGCAGGGCGGGGATCGTCGCGGCCTGGACGGCCGAGGGGGTGGCGAAGCCCAGGTCCGCGACCGCGCGGCGGAGCGGTGCCGGGAGGTCGAGGGCGTCGAACGTCGACGTCGCGACAGCCGGGGTGGCCGGCGCCTCGGCAGACTCGGACCCGGCCGCGGGCATGGTGGTAGAGGGCAGAGTGGTGCTCATGGCGTGCGGGAACCGATCGATCGAGGGTGAGTCCTGAACCAGGCGTACGACGCCTGGCCGGTCACTTCCCCGACACACCTGGCCGCCATGGGCGGCTGCACGACACGAGGGCGGCCCGCGAGGTCCTGCGGGACGCGCCCGGGGGGACGCGACGAACTCTGAACCAGGTCATCCTACCTGTCGCAGGCCGGAGCACCACGAGACGCGTCGGGTGACATGCACCACGGCCGCGTTCAGCGGCGCCGCAGCCCCAGCCGGCCCCCCTCGATGGCGGGGCAGCGGTCCATGACGACGTCGAGCCCGGCTGCCAGCGCCCGTGCGGCCGCGGCCTCGTCCACCACACCCAGCTGCAACCAGACGGCTCCGGCGCCGACCTCGATCGCCTGGTCGACCACCGGTCCCGCGTGGGAGCTGTTGACGAACACGTCCACAACGTCGACGGGCGGCGGCACGTCGAGCACCGTCGCGACCCCCGCTGCTCCGTGCACGGTCGGCGCGCTGGGGTGCACCGGAACGATCTCCTGACCCAGCTCCTGCAGGTAGGAGGCCACGGAGTACGCGGCACGGGCGGTGTTGGTCGACAGCCCGACGACGGCCCAGCGACCAGGCGTGGTCAGCAGCCGGTGGATCACCGCGGGGTCGTTCAGCTCGGGCACGGCACCAGCGTCGCACGCGGTCAGCACCTGTGCCGTCGCGCGGAGCGGCGCGGATCCCTCCGCAGGCCGCGGCACCTACGATGGGGACGCCCCGAGGGACGCGAGCGGCGCCGAGCCCCGCCCGACGCCCGCGGGGCATCGGCCGTTGCGTGGGGCGGTCCGGGCAGCCGGCGGGGGAGCGGGGTGGCGGTGAGCGGGACCGACGGGGTGAGCACCCGGGTGCTCACGGTGCCGAACCTCATCAGCTTCGCGCGGCTGCTGCTGGTGCCGGTGTTCGCGGTGCTCCTCGTCCGGCGCCAGGACCTGTGGGCCTTCGCGGTGCTGGCGGTCTCCGGGGCGAGCGACTGGCTCGACGGGGTGCTCGCGCGGCGGCTGGGGCAGGTCAGCCGGCTGGGGCAGCTGCTCGACCCGGCCGCCGACCGGCTGTTCATCCTCGTCACCATCGTGGCGCTCGCCTGGCGCGGCGTCGTGCCGTGGTGGCTGGTCGTCGCTCTCGTCGCCCGTGACGTGGTGCTCGCGCTGATGCTGCTGGTCCTCGCCCGCGTCGGCGAGCCGCCGCTCCCGGTGCACCTGGCGGGGAAGGCCGGGACGTTCGCGCTGCTCTACGCGTTCCCGCTGCTGCTGCTGGCCACCTGGCAGGGCGCGCTCGGGACGGTGGCGACCGTCCTCGGCTGGGCCTTCGCCCTGTGGGGTGTCGGCCTGTACTGGTTCTCAGGCGTGCTGTACCTGGAGCAGGCGCGCCGGGTGCTACGGGTCCGGACCCGGGCGGCGTGATGGCTCGGCACGACAGCCACGTGCCCGAGAACGTGCGCGACGCCTCGATGACGCTGCTGACGGAGGTGCAGCGGCGACCGCTGGACCCCGGGTACGCCGAGGCGGCTCGTCGTCGCGCGCTGACAAGGGCCCCGCACCGCGGCGGTCGGACGGCCGTCTGGCTGGTCGTGGTCGGAGTGCTGCTCGGCCTCGGCGTCACCACCGCCACCCTGTCCCTGCGGCAGCCGCAGGCCGGCGCGGTGGCCGCGCGCCGGCTGCTGGAGCAGCAGGTCCGCCGGCACCGCGCGGATGCCGAGTCGCTCGCGGTCCAGAACGCCGATCTCAGCGCCCAGATCGCCGCGCTGCAGAACCAGGCGCTGCGCTCCGACGACCCGGCGCTCCTGGCCCAGCTGCAGCGCTGGGCGGTGTCCGCCGCGCTCGTGCCGGTCTCCGGCCCGGGGCTGCGCGTGGTGCTGACCGACGCGCCGTCCGACGGCTCCACCAAGGACAACCCCGACCTGCGGGTGCAGGACGTGGACCTGCAGCTGCTGATCAACGGACTGTGGGCGGCCGGTGCCGAGGCGATCGCGGTCAACGGCCAGCGGCTGACCGCCACCACCGCGATCCGCACGGCCGGCAGCGCGGTGCTGGTCGACCTCGTGCCGCTGGTGAACCCGTACACGGTCGAGGCGATCGGGTCCGCGGCCGATCTGCAGACGTCCCTGGCGCGGTCCAGCGCCGGTCAGCACCTGGCGACGCTGCGCGCCACCTACGGGATCGGGGTCACCATGACGTCGCAACGGCGGCTGCAGCTGCCGGGTGCCGGGCCCACGGCGCTGCAGCAGGCGTCGACGCCCTCGATGACGGCGTCCGCGTCCCCGACGACCTCGCCGAGCCCGACGACCTCACCCCCGCCCACGCCGTCACCGACGCCGAACCCACGCACGGCCTCCACGCCGACGGCGACGCCGTCCCGGGCGGTTCGTGCGGCGGGGGGTGAGGTTGTGACACAGTCGTCCGTCGTCGCGCCGGGAACGGGAGGGGAGGACCGGTGATCGCCGTCATCGGGCTGGCCATCGGGGTGGTCGTCGGGCTGCTGGTGCACCCGACCGTCCCGGCCGAGCTGCAGCCCTACCTGCCGATCGCGGTGGTGGCCGCCCTCGACGCCCTGTTCGGCGGCCTGCGCGCGCTGCTCGACGGGATCTTCGACGACCGGGTGTTCCTCACGTCGTTCCTGTCAAACGTGCTGGTCGCGGCCTTCATCGTGTTCCTCGGCGACCAGCTCGGCGTCGGCACGCAGCTGTCCACCGCCGTGGTCGTCGTGCTCGGCATCCGGATCTTCTCCAACGTCGCGGCCATCCGGCGGCACCTGTTCAAGGCGTGACGTGACCGAGCAGCAGCGGCCCCACGAGGGCGACGAGCCGGAGGGTCTCTCCGAGGAACCGCTCGGCGTGGGCGCGGCGCCGCGGGTGGGCCCCGGCGAGGATCCAGCCGGGACCGACGCGAGGGCCCTCGAGGAGCCGGCCGGTCAGGACGACCAGCGGCTCGACGTGGACCGGGCCGACGAGGGCGACGACCAGGTGGACGAGGAGCGGGTCGACCAGGACCGGGTCGTCGAGAACCGGGCCCACGAGGATCGGGTCGGCGACGACGACGCCGTCGTGACCGACACCGTGCCCGCCGCCCCCACGCTCGACCTTCCGCCGGACGCTGAGGACGAAGCCGGCGCCGCGCTCCGCGAGTCCCACGCCTGGCAGCTCTCGGCGGAGGCGGTCGCCTCTCTGCCGCCCGAGGTGCCACCGACCTTCGAGCCGGAGCCGGCCGTGGACGGCGCGGCAGCCGCCGGCAGCGATGTCGAGGACGGAGCGGCGGGTGCGGCTCCCGAGCCGTCGGGCCCGTCCGGGCCGAGCAGGCCCACGGGCTGGGCCGCGCTCGGCAGCGCGCTGCGTCCACGCGCCACCCGGGCACAGGTGCTGGCAGGCGTGCTCTGCGCGGTCCTGGGCTTCGCGATCGTCGTCCAGCTGCGGCAGAACGGTGACTCGTCGCTGTCCCAGCTGCGGCAGGACGACCTCGTGCGGCTGCTGGACGAGGCGAGCACCCGTTCCGACCAGCTGAGCCGCGAGGCCGCCGACCTGCAGCGCGAGCGTGACCAGCTGGTCAGCGGCTCGAACACCCGGCAGGCCGCCATCGACGCGGCCCGCCGCAGCGCGGCGACGCAGGGGATCCTCGCCGGCCGGCTGCCGGCCGTGGGCCCGGGCGTACGGATCACCGTGACGGACAACGGTGGGTCGGTGCGCCCGATCACCATGCTGAACATGCTGGAGGAGCTGCGCAACGCCGGTGCCGAGGCGGTGCAGCTCAACGACCAGCGGGTCACCGCGAGCAGCGCGTTCACCGGGTCGACCGGTGCCGTGCAGCTCGACGGCACCACGCTGACCGCGCCGTACGTGTGGCTCGTCATCGGCGACCCCGACACGATCGCGACCGCGCTGGACATCCCCGGGGGTGCGATGGCCTACGTCCGCAACGACGGCGGGTCGGGCTCCGTCGAGAAGCTGACGGAGGTCCACGTCGACGCCCTGCGTGCGGCTGCCGAGCCGCGCTACGCCACACCGGCGGCCGTCCCGGGCTCCTAGGCCGTCGCAGGGGTGGGGGCTGCGCCGGGCGGCGCGTTTGCATAGGGTGTCCCTGACCAGGGCGCGGACGGTCGCGTCCCGGTCGGGTCTTGCGACCGGTGAACAGGGGAGGCGTACATGCAGCACGACGAGCCCGTCGGCGGCGCCGTCCCGGCTGGCGCACCGCGGTCGCAGGGACCGGAGACGACGATCAGCTTCACCGGGGTCTCGGCCACCGAGGTGGAGCAGGCCGCGCCGATCGGGCTCACCCCGGACGAGGCGGCGGCCGTGCAGGCCCTCCCGCCCACGTCGGCGCTCCTGGTGATGCAGCGCGGCCCGAGCGCGGGCGCCCGGTTCCTGCTCGACGCCGAGCGGACCACGGCCGGACGCAGCACGCAGGCCGACATCTTCCTGGACGACGTGACCGTGTCCCGCAAGCATGCGGAGTTCGTCCGCGAGGGTCAGCAGTTCTGGGTCCGGGACATCGGCTCGCTCAACGGGACCTACGTCAACCGCACCCGGATCGACCAGGTGGCGCTGCGCTCGGGCGACGAGGTGCAGATCGGCAAGTTCCGGATGACGTTCCACCCGAGTCCGCACCGCGAGGGTGCACGCGGGTGACCGATCGACTCCCCGCGCTCGAGGCGCGGGCATGAGCGCGGGCGCGCGTCGACCCGCTCTGGTGGACGAGCTCGCGGACGCGCGCGGTCCCGAGGCTGGTCGGCCGAGCCCTCGGCAGGCCGTCGCCGAGCCGTGGCCGCGGGGCATCTCGCGCCGGGCGAGCATGCGCATCTCGGACGTCCTCGCCGCGCTCCAGCTGGAGTTCCCGGCGGTGACCACGTCCAAGCTCCGGTTCTGGGAGGAGCAGGGGCTGGTGGCGCCGGTGCGGACCTCCGCGGGCTACCGCCAGTACTCACCGGCGGACGTCGAGCGGCTGCGCTACGTGCTGCGGATGCAGCGCGACCGCTACATGCCGCTGAAGGTGATCGCCGAGCACCTCGCCGCGCTGGACGCCGGGGTCGACGACGAGGCGCCCTCACCGGCGCGGCTCGCCTCGCGTGACGGCGAGACGACGGGGCCGGCGTCGCGCTGGACCGTCGACTCCCTGGCCGGTGAGGCGGGCGTCGAGGCAGCCTTCGTCGAGGACCTGGTCACTGCAGGCGTGCTCCGCTCCGGTCCGCTCGGCGCCCTCGACCTGTACGCGCGGGACGTCGTCCTGGCGGCCGCCCGGCTGGCCGAGCACGGGATCGACGCGCGCCACCTGCGGTCGTTCCGGACGGCGGCGGACCGCCAGGCGGACCTCGTCGAGCAGGTCGTCGCCCCCGTGCGCGGTCAGCGCAGCGCGGCCTCGCGGGCGCGCGCGGCGACGCTTGCGGCGGAGGTGGGCGAGCTGTGCACCCAGATGCACACGGCGCTCGTGCGGGCGGCGGTCGCCGGCCTGGAGCCGTGAGCCGGACCGCACCCGAGATCGTCCCGCTGACCAGGACCGACACGCCGTTGGACGGCCGCTGGGGCCGCGACCCGGACCAGTTGCCGCCTCGGTGAGACGGAACGACCGTCGCGTCGTAGCGTGGACGCGTGGGTGAGGGCGGCGGTCTGGTGCAGGTCGAGGTGGTCGGCGTCAGGACGCATCTGGCGGACGACGAGATCGTCGTGCTGCTGCTCGACCCGGACTCGTCGTTGCTCGTCCCCATCCTGATCGGTCCGGCGGAGGCCAGCGCCATCGCCGCCGCCCAGGCCGGCATCGTCCCGCCACGTCCCATGACGCACGACCTGCTCCGTGACGCGCTCGTCGCGGCGGGCAGCACCGTGCGCCAGGTGGAGATCACCGAGCTGCTCGACGGCGTGTTCCACGCGGCGCTCGTGCTGGGGGCGGGGGAGCGGGTCGACTCCCGGGCGTCGGACGCCATCGCCGTCGCGCTGCGGTTCGGCTGCCCGGTGCTGTGCTCGGCGGAGGTCGTCGCGGCGGCCGGCGTGGAGGTCCGCACGAGCACGGCGGAGCACGACATCGAGGAGTTCCGCGACTTCCTCGAGCACGTGTCGGCGGAGGACTTCGCCACGGGGGAGGAGCCGGACGAGGGCGGCGGGTCGTCGAGCTGACCTTCAGGTAGAGGTTGAGACTCGCCGTCGCGACACGCCACCCGCGTCGTTGCGTCGTCCCTGGCCGCGGCCTACCTTTGCGGCAGAGCCCACGCCCGCGAACGGGCGCAGCCGCCCTCGCGACGGCGCGGTGGACGGCGTACTGGAGGATCCGGTGACCACGAACGAGACGGCCCCCACCAGCGGGTCGGTCCCTCCCGGAGCCCAGGGCCTCCTCTTCGACGACGACCTGCCGGACCTCGACGTCTCGATCGGCTACCGCGGTCCGACCGCCTGCAAGGCGGCCGGCATCACGTACCGTCAGCTCGACTACTGGGCCCGTACCGGCCTGGTGGAGCCGTCGGTGCGGCCGGCCACCGGGTCTGGCACGCAGCGGCTGTACAGCTTCCGCGACATCCTCGTGCTCAAGGTCGTCAAGCGGCTGCTCGACACCGGCGTCTCGCTGCAGCAGATCCGCACCGCCGTGGGCCATCTGCGCGAGCGGGGCGTGGAGGACCTGGCCCAGATCACGCTGATGTCGGACGGTGCGTCGGTGTACGAGTGCACCTCTGCGGACGAGGTCATCGACCTGGTGCAGGGCGGCCAGGGCGTGTTCGGCATCGCCGTCGGGCGCGTCTGGCGCGAGGTGGAGGGCACGCTCGCCGAGCTGCCGACCGAGCGCGCCGAGGACGAGGCGGCCCCGGAGCTCTCGGGCGACGACGAGCTGGCCCAGCGCCGCCGGGCTCGCAACGCCGGCTGATCACCCGGTCCGGGACGGCGTCGCGCGTGACGGCCTGCTCAGCACCGGCGTCCCGCTGCGGCCCGTCCTAGTGCGGCCGCGGCGCCCGCAACGCGCGGTCCAGCAGGGCGTCGAACACGCCCGCGACCTCCGCCGCTGCGGCGCCCGGCCAGGCGTGCACCGGCTGTGCGGCGCCCTGCGCCTGCTGCAGCGCCGCGCGTTCCGGGACCGTCGGGCTGAGCAGCAGCGGCCCGTAGAGGGTCTGGAGCTCACCGAGGCGGTAGGTCTGCTCGACCGAGCGGGCGCGCACCCGGTTCACCACGATGCCGAGCGGCTGCAGGGCCGGTGCGGCGCCCCGGCGCAGCTCGTCGATCGTCCGCATCGCCCGGCCGACGGCCATCACGGAGAATAGGCCCGGTTCGGTGACGACGATCGCCCGGTCGCAGGCGGTCAGGCCCGTGCGGGTCAGCCCGCCGAGCGACGGTGGGCAGTCCACGAGCACCAGGTCGTAGCCCGTCACCCAGGACAGGGCGTAGCGGAGCCGGTCCAGGTCGGAGTCGTCGACGCGGTCGTGCAGGACGGTCCGCTCGGAGCCGACCAGCACGTCTAGCCCCTCGTCCGTCCACCCGGAGGGACCGGTCGCGGCGGCGACTGTCTCTGCGCGCGGATCGTCGAGGACGGTCGAGACGTCCCCCGACGGCCGGTCGACCGCGAGCGACATCGTGCTGTCGCCCTGCGGGTCCAGGTCGACGACGAGCGTCGACAGGCCGCGGTCCACCGCGGCGGACGCCAGGCCCAGCGTCACCGAGGTCTTGCCTACGCCGCCCTTGAGGCTGCACACACCGAGCACCAGCACGCGGCCCACCGTATCTGCGGGCGACGGCGGGCCGCCAAACGCGCCGGGCGCTGTCGCCGACGAGGCGCACAATGGCGCGTATGCCGATCCGACTGACCCGCTGGGCGCAGTCCTGCGTCCGCATCGAGGGGTCCGCCGGGGCTCTCGTGATCGACCCCGGCGTGTACGGGGAGTCGTCGACGGTGCTGGCCGGGGCGGAGGGTGTGCTGCTGACGCACGACCACGTCGACCACGTCGACGGGTCCGCGGTGGCCGCGTCGGGTCTGCCCGTCTGGGGTCCCGCCGCGGCGCTGGACGTCGTGGCCGAGGCGGGTGCCGACCGGGCCCGGCTGCACGAGGTGCGCGCCGGAGACGAGCTGACGCTGGGGGGTCTGGACGTCCAGGTCGTGGGGGAGTGGCACGCCGTCATCCACCCGGAGCTGCGGCGAGGGACCAACGTCGGCTACCTGGTGGCCGCGGTGCTGCCTCCCGGCGACGCGTTCGTCGTACCGCCGTCGGGAGCCGTCGTCGAGGTCGCCCTGACGCCGGTCAGCGGGCCGTGGCTGCGGATGGCCGACGCGGTGGACTGGGTGCGGTCCGTCGGTGCCGCTCGGGCCGTGCCGATCCACGACGCGTGGCTGAGCGAGGCGGGGCTCCGATCGGCGGGGGACTGGCTGACACGGCTGACCTCGGCCACCGTGGT
>NCKG01000371.1:0-1232 GCA_002279095.1 Cellulomonas sp. 14-74-6 | reverse complement strand
CCGGCCCAGTTCGGCATGGTGTTGGTGTCGCGGCGGTACTGCTTGGGACCGTCGCCCAGGTCGAGCGTGACGTTGACCCAGTCCTCGTTGCGGCCGAGCGGCGCCTCCGGGGACGACTCCGCATCGTTCGGGTCGAACGTGCGCGGGGCGTAGTCCGGCACCTCGGGCAGCGTGACGGGCAGCGCGGACGTCGGCAGGGCGACCGGCTGGTCGTGCTCGTCGTACACGATCGGGAACGGCTCGCCCCAGTACCGCTGGCGGCTGAACAGCCAGTCGCGCAGGCGGTAGGTGGTGGTGCCCTCTCCGAGGCCACGCTCCTGCAGCCACGCGATCATGCGGTCCTTGGCCGTGTCGACGTCCATGCCGTTCAGGTCGAGCGCGTCGTTGGCCGAGTTGATCACCGCGCCGTCACCGGTCCGCGCGCCGTCCGGGGTGCCCTCCGGCGCGGCCACCGTGTAGACCACCGGCAGCTCGAACGCCTGCGCGAAGGCGTAGTCGCGCTCGTCACCTCCGGGCACGGCCATGATCGCGCCCGTGCCGTAGCCCATCAGCACGTAGTCGGCGGTGAACACGGGCAGCGGCTCGCCGTTGATGGGGTTGATCGCGAGGTGGCCGGTGAACACGCCGGTCTTGCGGCCGGCGTCGGCCTGCCGCTCGACCGCGGTGCGGCCCGCCGTCTCGGCGCGGTACGCGGCCACGGCAGCCAGGGGCGAGTCGAAGCCCCCGGTCCAGGCCGACCGGGTGCCGTCCGGCCACTGCACCGGCACCTCGTCCAGCAGCGGGTGCTCCGGCGCGACCACCATGAACGTGGCGCCGAACAGGGTGTCCGGGCGGGTGGTGAACACCTCGAGCTCGGCACCGCCCTCGACGGCGAACCGGACGCGAGCACCCGTGGACCGACCGATCCAGTGCCGCTGCATCGACTTGACCTTCTCGGGCCAGTCGATGGCGTCCAGGTCGTCCGCCAGTCGGTCGGCGTAGGCGGTGATGCGCATGTTCCACTGCCGCAGGCTGCGCTGGAACACCGGCATGTTGCCCCGCTCGGAGCGGCCGTCGGCCGTGACCTCCTCGTTGGCCAGCACGGTGCCCAGACCCGGCGCCCAGTTCACGGGCGTCTCCGAGAGGTAGGCCAGACGGTGGGCGTCCACGACCCGCCGCCGGGCCGGGTCGTCGAGGTCGGCCCAGCCGGCGCCGGCCGGGACGCCGGGCACGCCGTCGGGCACGGGCCGCGC
>NCKG01000067.1:0-8710 GCA_002279095.1 Cellulomonas sp. 14-74-6 | reverse complement strand
AGCGCCCCCGTAGCCCAACCGGCAGAGGCGGCCGGCTTAAAACCGGCTCAGTCCGGGTTCGAGCCCCGGCGGGGGCACCAGGCGCGCAGGGCGCACGGCCCGGAACGGCCCGGCCGCAGCGCGGATGCCGAGCCGGGCCGCCACGCCGAGGTCGGACCTCGGTGGGACGGTCGCCGGATGGGTCTCACGTTCGCGATGCTGGTCCTCGAGGTGCGCGACCTCCGGCGCTCGATCGATCTCTACCGGCTGCTGGGCCTGGACGTTCCCGACCCACGGCCGGATCGGCCGCAGTGGGCCCGGCTCACGGGCGCGGGATACCACGGGCGGGTGCCCCCGACCCGGACCGCGGGGCCCTACGCGGCGATGGTGGACGACCCCGACGACAACGTCATCCCGCTGACGTCCGACGAAGCGGCCCTACTGGACGAGGCGACGGCGTAGCGCTTCCGCTCACCCGTTGCCGGATCAGCGGTCCGTGGCCGGCGGCTGCGTGCCCCGGTCGTCGTCGTCCCGCTCCGCGAGGCGGCGCTCGCGCTCGCGCAGCTGTTCCTCCCAGGCGCGCAGCAGCTTCTCGTGCTCGGCGTTCGACTCGGCGATCCCGGCAAGGAACGCCGGGTCGTCGTCGGGTGCGACGGGGCGGGGGCGCTCGTACTCCGGGGAGCCGGCCGTGGCGGTCGACGACCACGGGACGCGACGTGGACCCGGCCCGACCGGCCTGCCCGCCACGAGCCAGGCGACACCGCCGACCAGCGGGAACAGCAGGATCAGGACGATCCAGCCGCCCTTGGGCAGGTTCCGGACCGCGGCCGGGTCGGCCTGGATCGCGTCGATCAGGCAGAAGACGAGCAGCGCCAGGTCCAGGGCGAACGGCAGCACGCGCAGCATGGGCCGGACGGTAGCGGAGGGCGGCGACGTGCGGGAGTGGTTCGGGCTCAGGAGTCCAGGTGCGCGTCCAGGTCGGCGTTGAGCCGTCGCAGCGCGTGCGCCAGCGTGGCGAGGTCCTCCTCCGACCAGGCTGAGAGCACCTCCCGGTACACGGCATTGCGCGCCGACCGGGTGCGTGCGAGCGCGTCGAGACCCTCCGGGGTCGCCGAGATCACCTGGTGCCGTCCGTCGCGCGGGTCCTTGCCGCGGCGGACGTGCCCGGCCTCCTCCATCGCGACGACCTGCCGGGTCACCGTCGACCCGTCGAGCCGCAGCTCCTCCGCGATGCGGGTGATGGTGGAGGGACCGTTCGACTCCAGCAGCCGGAGCGCCAGGTAGGCGGATCGCTCGAGGGCCCCGTCCATCAGGCGGGAGCGGCGCCGGTTCCGGTCCGAGAGGCGCAGCAGCAGCGCCACCTCGGTCTCGATGCGCCCGACGCAGTCGTCGGACGTCTGGACCGTTGCCGCCATGGTGCATCCCCCCGAACCAGGTGTATCGTACAAGTAAATCACTGGTACATACAGCAATCTTCTACCGGCCGCACGAGGGGGTGCGCACCACCGTCCTCCACAAGGAGCCGCATGAGCGCCGCCACTCGCGACGAACCGCACCGCACCGCCATCTACGCCACGGCGTTGACCGCCTTCTTCGCGATCGCGGGCATCGCCGTGGTCGATCCCATCCTGCCCGTCATCGGCAGCTCGCTGGGCGCTTCCACGTGGCAGATCGAGCTGCTGTTCACGGCCTACATCGCCGTGATGGCCCTCGGCATGGTGCCGGCGGTGATCTCCACCGGGCGGTTCGGGTACAAGAGGGTGCTCACCGCGGGGGTCTCGGTCGTGGCGGTCGCCGCGCTGGCCGCATCGGCCGTCGGCGGCATCGGGCAGCTCGCGGCGCTCCGCGGGTTGTGGGGCCTGGGGAACGCGATGTTCTTCGCGACGGCGATGAGCCTGCTCGTCGCGCTCGCGCGGCAGAGCGAGTGGGTGGTCGAGCTCTTCGAGACCTGCGTCGGCCTCGGGTTCGCCGTCGGACCGCTCATCGGCGGCCTGCTCGGCAAGATCAGCTGGCGCGTGCCGTTCGTGGCCTGCGGCGTGCTGATGGTCGCGGCTGCCGTCATGTCGGTGTCCCGGCTGCGCGACCCCGACGAGCGCCCGTCCCGCCTGCGGTTCGCGGACGTGGTGGCGTCCTACCGCAAGCCGGCCTTCATCGCCCTGTGCGTGCTGACGGCCACCTACAACTTCGCGTTCTTCGTCGTGCTCGGCTACACACCGGTGGCGCTGCACCTGTCGGTGGTGCCGCTCGGCCTGGTGTTCACCGCGTGGGGGATCGGCCTCGCGTTCGGGATCCTGGTGGTCGGCCACCGGCTCGCGCACCGCATCGGTGCGGTGCCGACCGTCGGCCTCGCGGTGCTGGTGCTGACGGGCTGCCTCGTCGGCCTGGCCCTGTCGACCAGCACCACGGTGTCGATCGTCGTGCTGGTGGTCGCCGGCATCTGCATGGGCATCTGCAACGCGAACCTCACCGACCTGGCGCTGGCCACGGGCCTGCCGGACCGGCGGTCCACCACCGGTGCCTTCAACCTGGTCCGGTGGGGCTTCGCCGCGCCGGCGCCGGTGATCTCCGGCCTGGTCGCCGAGCACGTCGGGCTCAAGGCGCCCTTCTGGGTCGCCGTCGCGGTGCTGGGCGCGGGTCTGGTGGTGTTCGCGCTCACCAGCCACGTGATGGCTCGGGCTGCGGGCGAGAAGACGCTGTGGTCCCGACGGAGCGCCGGCGCCCGCGCGGCGGAGCTGACGCCCAGCGAGGCGATGGGGGAGATCTGAGCTGCGCCTGCCGGGCTGGACCGCACGACGGCTGGGTCACCGCGAGGTGCCCAGCCGTCGAGCTCCCGGGAACGGTCAGGCGTCGCGCGACCGGAGGCGGATGGCCGCGAAGGCCAGGATGACCACGACCCAGGCGACCAGCACCGCGTAGCCCTGCCATGCGCTGAGGTGCACCTGGTAGAGGTTCGCGTCGTTGGTCGCGGTGAGCTGCTGCTCCGTCATCGTCAACCTGCTGCCCGCCGATGCGGGGAGGAACGGTGTGACGTGCTGCAGCCACTTCCACACGACCTGGGCCAGCAGGTTCAGCACGTTCTCGATCACCAGCAGGAGCGTCAGGACCACGCCCAGCGCTGCCGCCGAGTGGCGCAGCAGCCCGCCGAGGGAGAACGCGAACAGGGTGGTCGTGGCCAGGTAGAGCGCGGTGCCGAGGACGATGCGCTGCACCTGCGGGTCGCCGGCGTCGAGGCTGCCTCCCGTGGAGTGCAGGATCGCCGACGCCAGTACGGCGCTGAGCAGCACGGTCACCAGGGTGAGCACGAGGGTGACGACAGCCACCACCGTCGCCTTGGCCCACAGGACGGGAAGGCGCGTGGGGACCGCTGTCAGGCTGGCGCGGATCATGCCGGTGCTGTACTCGGACGTCACGGTGAGCACACCGAGCACGGCGAGCGGGATCATCGCCAGCTGAGCGCCGGCGCTCAGCGGGATCAGGGGGAGGGGACCCGCCTCATTGACCTGCTGCTGGGCGCTCAGCGCCCGCATCCCGAAGGAGACCGCCACCACCAGGCCGACGAAGACCGCTGCCGTGAGCGCAAGGGTCCAGTACGTGGAGCGGACCGTCCAGAACTTGAGCCACTCGGACCGCAGCACGTGCAGCGGCGAGAGTCGCAGGTCCGGCCGTGCGGGCTGCGGCGAGGGCGTGGTCGCCGGGGTCGTGGTCGCGGTGCTCATCGCACGTCCTCCTGCACGTCGGTCTGCGGGCCGGCAGCCGGCGCGGTCGGTGGCACCGGGAGTTGGGCGGTGGACGGCGGTCCACCGGGCACGGCCTGCCCGCCGCCCGGGTAGCCCGTGCGCGGATCTGCCGGGGCCGCCACCCCCGAGTGGTACTCGACCTCCTCGGCGGTCAGGGCCAGGTAGGCCTCCTCGAGCGAGCCGCTGACCGTGGTCAGCTCGTGGAGCACGATGCCGTGCGCCGCGGCCGCCTCACCGACGGCCTCCGGCCCGGTGCCGACCACCTGCAGCACGCCGGTCTCCGCGCTGTCGACGGTCGCGCCCGCCCGTCGCAGCACATCGGCCAGCTCGGTGGCGCGCGGGCTGCGCACCCGCACGGTGGAGCGGGTCGCTCCGGCGACCACCTGCTCCACGGGCGCGTCCGCGATGATCCGGCCGCGGCCGATCACGATGATGTGGTCCGCCGTGACCGCCATCTCGCTCATCAGGTGCGAGGAGAGGAAGACGGTCCGGCCCTGCGACGCGAGGTACTTGACCAGCGTGCGGACCCAGATGACGCCCTCGGGGTCCAGGCCGTTCACCGGCTCGTCGAGGATCAGCGTGTGCGGGTCGCCGAGCAGGGCCACGGCGACACCGAGGCGCTGGTTCATGCCGAGCGAGAAGCCGCCGACCCGCTTCCCGGCGACGGCGCCGAGCCCGGTCAGCTCGATCACCTCGTCCACGCGACGGTCACCGATCCCGTGCGTGGCGGCCATCGCGCGCAGGTGCCCGCGGGCCGTACGTCCAGGGTGGACCGCCCGCGCCTCGAGCAGCGCCCCGACCTCCGTCAGCGGTGAACGGTGCTCGGCGTAGTGCTTGCCGTTGACGGTCACGTCGCCGGCGGTCGGCCGGTCGAGGCCGACGATCATCCGCATCGTGGTGGACTTGCCCGCCCCGTTGGGACCGAGGAACCCCGTGACCCGTCCGGGCTGGACGGTGAAGCTCGCCCCGTCCACCGCAGTGGTGTGCCCGTACCGCTTCGTCAGGCCGTGTGCCTCGATCATCGCCGTCCCGCTCGCATCGTCCGACCGTTCGTCTCGTCCTGTGAGGTGGGGCCGGAGACCTGCGGAACGCGCAGCCTGCTCGACGACCCCACACGACCGTAGGCGACGAGGGCGCGCCATGGGTTCGGTTTGACCGACCAGATACCCGGCGGATGCTCCGGCTCGCCGTCCTTCGACGGGTCGGTCGGCGACCAGGCCGGTGATGAGAAGGTGTGCGGGTGACGTACGCGCAGCACATCTCCGAGCTGGTGGGGCACACGCCTCTGGTCCGGCTGAACGCCGTGACGGAGGGCCTGTCGGCCACCGTCCTGGCGAAGGTCGAGTACCTCAACCCGGGCGGGTCGGTGAAGGACCGGATCGCCGTGCGGATGATCGAGGCGGCCGAGCAGTCCGGCGCGCTGCGCCCCGGCGGCACCATCGTCGAGCCGACCAGCGGGAACACGGGCGTCGGGCTCGCGCTCGTCGCACAGCGCAAGGGGTACCGCTGCGTGTTCGTCTGCCCGGACAAGGTCAGCCAGGACAAGCGTGACGTGCTGCGCGCGTACGGCGCCGAGGTCGTCGTGACCCCGACCGCCGTGCCGCCCGACCACCCGGAGTCCTACTACTCCGTCTCGGACCGCCTGGTCCGTGAGATCGAGGGCGCGTGGAAGCCCGACCAGTACTCGAACCCGAACGGCCCGGCGAGCCACTACGCGAGCACCGGTCCGGAGATCTGGGAGGGCACCGCGGGGACGATCACGCACCTGGTCGCGGGCGTCGGCACCGGCGGGACCATCACCGGCACGGGGCGCTACCTGCACGACGTGTCGGCGGACCGGGCGGCGGAGCTCGGCGGACGCGTGCGGGTGGTCGGTGCGGACCCGGCGGGGTCGGTGTACTCGGGCGGGGACGGGCGGCCGTACCTGGTCGAGGGCGTGGGGGAGGACTTCTGGCCGGGCGCGTACGACCCGTCGGTGCCGGACGAGATCGTCCCGGTGTCCGATGCCGACTCGTTCGCGATGACGCGCCGGCTCGCGCGCGAGGAGGCACTGCTGGTCGGTGGCTCGTCGGGGATGGCGGTCGAGGCGACGCTCCGGGTGGCGCGACGGCTGCAGGACGAGGACCCGGCGGCGGCGGCGCAGGCCGTGATCGTCGTGCTGCTGCCGGACGGCGGTCGCGGCTACCTCTCCAAGATCTTCAACGACTCTTGGATGCGGTCCTACGGGTTCCTCGCCGCGGGGGAGGGCGCCACGGTCGCGGACGTGCTGCGGACCAAGGACGGCGCCATGCCGGCGCTGGTGCACACCCACCCGACCGAGACGGTCCGGGACGCGATCGAGATCATGCGCGAGTTCGGGGTCTCGCAGATGCCCGTGGTCGGTGCGGAGCCGCCGGTGAAGATCGGCGAGGTGGCCGGGTCGGTCAGCGAGCGCAGCCTGCTCGACGCGGTGTTCGGCGGCTCGGCGGCGCTCGCCGACCGCGTCGACCGGCACATGTCCCCGGCGCTGCCGCTGATCGGGTCCGGTGAGCAGGTGGACGCCGCACGGACGGCGCTGCAGGGTGCCGACGCGCTGATGGTGGTGCAGGACGGGCAGCCGGTCGGCGTGCTGACCCGGCACGACCTGCTCGGGTTCCTGGCCGGCTGAGCCGGGGCACCGGCGCCCTCGCGCGGTGCTCTAGCCTCGTGCCCGTCGCGCCGGGGCGGCGCGTGCGAGACGAGGAGCAACGTGGCGATCTTCGACCTGTCACTGCCCGAGCTGCGGGCCTACCTGCCGCAGCTGGACGAGCCCGCCGACCTGGACGACTTCTGGTCAGGGACGCTGGCGGAGGCGCGGGGGCACGACCTGGCGCTGACCGTCGAGCCGGTCGACACGGGGCTGCGGCTGATCGAGGCGTTCGACGTGACGTTCGCCGGCTTCGGCGGGGACCCGATTCGCGCGTGGCTGACCCGGCCCGCGGGGGTGACCGAGCCGCTGCCGGCGGTCGTCGAGTACATCGGCTACGGCGGCGGGCGCGGGTTCGCGCACGAGCACCTCGCCTGGGCGGCTGCCGGGTACGTGCACCTGCTGATGGACACGCGCGGGCAGGGCTCGACGTGGGGCACCGGTGGTCACACCCCCGACCCGGAGGGCAGCGGCCCGGCCGCGAACGGCGTGATGACCCGGGGCATCCTCGACCCGGCGACGTACTACTACCGCCGCCTGATCACCGACGCGGTGCGCGCGGTCGACGCCGTCCGCGCCCTGCCGGGGGTCGACCCGGCGCGGGTCGCCGTGACGGGTGGCAGCCAGGGCGGCGGGCTCGCGCTCGCGGTGTCCGGCCTCGCAGACGGCCTGGTCGCGGCGATGCCCGACGTGCCGTTCCTCTGCCATTTCCCGCGGGCGATGGCGATCACGGACGGCTTCCCGTACGGGGAGGTGGTGCAGTACCTCGCCGTGCACCGGGACCAGGTGGACCAGGTGCTGCGCACCCTGTCCTACGTCGACGGCGTGCACCTCGGGCGGCGGGCGTCCGCACCGGCGCTCTTCTCCGTCGCGCTGCGGGACCAGACGTGCCCGCCGTCCACCGTCTTCGCCGCGTACAACCACTACGGGACGCTGGCCGTCGGCGCCCGGCCCGACCGGGACATCGAGGTGTACGAGTTCAACCAGCACGAGGGCGGGCTGGGGTTCCAACTCGACCGTCAGCTGCGCTGGCTCGCCGACGTCCTGGCCAGCGCCCCGACCAGCCCCGTCACCAGGTAGTCGAAGCTGGCCTCGAGGTCGTCCGGCATCCCGAAACCCCCGGCGGCCTCGAGGACGACGAATCCGTGCACGGCGGACCGGACCGCACGGACGGCGTCCACGTGCCGGTCGGCCGGCACGCCGAGCTCGCCGACGGCTCGGGCGACCACGGCCACGCTGCGGGCCGCCGCGGCCTGCAGCTCGGTGGCCTCCTCCGGCACGCCCAGCAGCTCGGTCTGCGTCGCGGCGTAGCGGCCGGGGTGGTCGTGGGCGAACCGTCGCATCGTCCACGCCAGCGCGACCAGCGCGTCGGCGCCCTGACGACCCGCCGCCGCCTCGTCGAGGGCGTCGGCGAGCTGATCGATGCACCGCTGGGCCACCGCTCGACGCAGCGCGGGCAGGCCGGCGACGTGCTTGTACAGGCTCGGCACCGCGACGCCGGCCCGTGCCGCGATCGCGGCGAGGGTCAGGCCGGCGTAGCCCGTCGGGCCGCCGTCGTCGACCACCGCCAGCGCGAGCCGCACCACCGCGTCCGGGTCGAGTCCTGCGCGGGGCACGTCAGCGGTCCGCAGGGTCGGTGCGGTCGCCCCGGACCGGGAGGACCAGGCGGCCCGACGTGTCACGCGGCCGCTCGGCGAGCCACGCCAGCGTCGCGGGCACGACGTCGTCGGCAGCCTGGTGGTGCGGGTAGTGAGCCACGTCCTCCAGGAGGACCGCGCGGGCGTCCAGCGTCTGCTCGATCCACACCGCCTCGGCAGCGGGGTCGCGCAGGTCCGGGTCGCGGCGGCCGATGAAGGCGAGGGCCGGCGCGTGGACGTCCACCAGGCGCGGCTCGACCGGGGCGTGGGTCAGCTGCAGCGTCAGGCGGCGGAACTGGCGCAGGTGCGCCGGGTCGCTCATCGCGGTGCGGACCGCGGCGAGGTGCTCCTCGAACCACGGGGCTCGACGGCCACGGCTCAGCGGCGACCGGTAGTAGCTCGCCCACAGGGCGGCGCCCCACGGCCGGACGAACATCACGCGGTAGGCGGCGTGCATCAGGTGCTCGAGGAGCGGGCTGGTCGGGGGGTTGCGCAGCAGCGGACCGGACAGCACGAGGCCGGTGACGAGGTCCGGCCGCTCGGCGGCGACCCAGGCGACCGACGCGGCGCCCATGGAGCTGCCGATCAGCACCGCGGGACCGCCGAGGTGCTCAACCAGGGCGATCACGTCCGATCCGGTCGCCAGGTCGCCGTGCAGGCGGAACGTGGTGTCGGAGTCGCCGTGGCCCCGC
>NCKG01000370.1:0-1242 GCA_002279095.1 Cellulomonas sp. 14-74-6 | reverse complement strand
GTGCTCGATGGCCTCCTGCATGGTGAGGAAGTTCGGCGCGGGCTGCTTGCCGGACACCACCACGTTGACGTACTGCCGGCTCTTGAGGCAGTGGTCGTACGTGGACAGCAGGGTGTTCGCGTCCGGCGGCAGGTAGACGCGGACGACCTCGGCCTTCTTGTTCACCACGTGGTCGATGAACCCGGGGTCCTGGTGGGAGAAGCCGTTGTGGTCCTGCCGCCACACGTGGCTGGACAGCAGGTAGTTCAGGCTGGCGATCGGCCGGCGCCACGGGATGTCGTTGGTGACCTTCAGCCACTTCGCGTGCTGGTTGAACATCGAGTCGACGATGTGGATGAACGCCTCGTAGGAGGTGAACAGGCCGTGCCGCCCGGTCAGGAGGTAGCCCTCCAGCCACCCCTGGCACTGGTGCTCGCTGAGCATCTCCATCACGCGGCCGGCGCGGGCCATGTGCTCGTCGACCTCGGGGGAGAGGTACTCCGCGTTCCACTGCTTGTCCGTCACGCCGAACACGGACTGCAGCCGGTTGGACGCCGTCTCGTCCGGGCCGAAGATCCGGAAGTTGTCGGGGTTCCGGCGGATCACCTCGGTGAGGTAGTCGCCGAGCACCCGGGGCGCCTCGGCAACAGTGGACGCCGGACGCGGGACGTCCACGGCGAACTCGCGGAAGTCCGGCAGGCGCAGGTCCTTCAGCAGCACCCCGCCGTTGGCGTTCGGGTTGGCGCTCATCCGCAGGTCGCCCTTGGGTGCGAGCGCACGGATGTTCGCCTCGAGACGGCCGGTGGCGTCGAACAGCTCCTCGGCGCGGTACGACTTCAGCCACTCCTCGAGCACCTGCAGGTGCTCCGGGGTGTCCCGGGCGCTGGCGAGCGGCACCTGGTGGGCCCGCCACGAGCCCGTCGTCTTCTTGCCGTCGATCTCCGCCGGGCCGGTCCACCCCTTGGGGGTGCGGAAGACGATCATCGGCCACATCGGGCGGCTGGTGTCGCCGGCGGCGGCACGTGCCTTGATGTCGGCGATCTCGTCGAGCACCTCGTCGAGCAGCACCGCGAAGCGGTGGTGCACGTCCACCATCGACTCGTCCGCGTCGTAGCCGCCGGTGAACACGTACGGGTGGTGGCCGTACCCGACCATCAGGTCGTGCAGCTCGTCGTCGCTGATCCGGGCGAGCACCGTGGGGTTGGCGATCTTGTACCCGTTGAGGTGCAGGATCGGCAGGACGACGCCGTCCTGCGCCGGGTT
>NCKG01000369.1:0-1243 GCA_002279095.1 Cellulomonas sp. 14-74-6 | reverse complement strand
GCTGCCGCTGGTCCTCGGTGCGGTGCTGCTGATCTGGCGGAAGACCAGGGGCATCGGCGTCGGGGTGCTCATCATCTCCGCGGCGGCGTGGATCGTCGTGATCGGGCCGTGCCTGGGGATGTTCAACGGGTTGTGACGCGCGAGGCGTCGAGGGACGGCGACCTGCCCCCTCCTCGCGGCGAAGGTGCATAGGTTAGGCTTACCTACCTACCCGTTCCCTTCTCCGAGGAGACCCATGACCTCCCTCCGCCTCCGCCGCGGCGCGGCCGTACTCAGCCTCCTGACCGCCGGCGCCCTCGCGCTGTCCGCGTGCTCGACCGGATCCGCACCCGGCGCGACCGGTGGCGGATTCTCCGACGGCGCCTTCCCCGCGACCGTCGAGCACGTCTACGGCAAGACCGTCATCGAGTCCGCACCCAAGAGCGTGGCGACGATCGGCTGGGGCAGCTTCGACGCGGCGATCGCCCTCGGCACCATCCCCGTCACGATTCCGACGGCGAACTTCGGCGACCCCGACGGCGACGGCTACCTCGCGTGGACCAAGGACGCGATCGTGGCCGACAAGGCGAAGCTGCCGCCGCTGCACGACGAGACGGACGGCATCCCGTACGAGAAGATCGCCGACACCTCGCCGGACCTGATCCTGGGCGCGAACTCCGGCCTCACGAAGCAGGAGTACCAGACGCTCACCAAGATCGCGCCCACCATCGCCTATCCCGGCGCTCCCTGGGGCACCTCCTGGCGCGACTCGACCACCATGGTCGGCACGGCGCTGGGCAAGTCCGCCGAGACGAAGACGCTGATCGCCGACACCGAGAAGGCCATGGCGACCGAGATGGCCAAGTACCCCGCCGCCACCGGGAAGACGGGCATGGTCATCTGGGTCGACGCGAAGGATCCCGGCAAGGTGCAGTACTACACGCCGAACGACACCCGCGTGAAGTACCTGAACGACCTGGGCTTCGCCACCCCGGCGTCCCTCAAGGACCTCGCCAAGAACGAGAAGGGCTTCGTCGGCACGATCTCGGCCGAGCAGGCGGACAGGCTCGACGCCGACGTGGCGGTCGTCTACGTGCAGGGCGGCGATCTGTCGACCCTGCAGAACGACCCGCTGCTCAGCCGGATCCCCGCCGTGAAGAAGGGCTCCGTCGCGCTCATGAACGACGAGGAGCTGCTCATGGCCGTCTCCGCGCCCACTGTGCTGTCGATCCCGTGGGCGCTGCCGACCTACGCGAAGATGCTC
>NCKG01000066.1:0-8884 GCA_002279095.1 Cellulomonas sp. 14-74-6 | reverse complement strand
CTTCCCCTATCCGCAGTTCTACCCGGCGAACGCGACCACGATCCAGGTCGACATCCGCGGGGAGAACCTCGGGCGTCGCCACCCTCTGGATCTGGGCCTCGTCGGCGATGTCGGCGCGACCGCGGCGGCGCTGCTGCCGCGGCTCAAGGCCGACCGCCGGCGCGCGCACCTCGACGACGCCACGGCGCACTACCGCAAGACCCGCGCCAAGCTCGACGAGCTCGCGGCGCGGGTCGCCGAGGACTACGCGGGCAAGGATCTGCTCCTGGTCGGAGTGCTCAAGGGCGCCGTCATGGTCATGGCCGACTTCGCCAGGGCGCTGCCGTTCTCGGTGCCGATGGACTGGATGGCGGTCTCGTCGTACGGCTCGGGGACCAAGTCCTCCGGCGTCGTCCGCATCCTCAAGGACCTCGACGCGGACCTGACCGGCCGCCACGTGCTGATCGTCGAGGACATCATCGACTCCGGCCTGACCCTGTCCTGGCTGCTGTCGAACCTCCGCTCGCGCGGACCGGTGAGCGTCGAGATCGCCACCATGCTGCGCAAGCCGGAGGCGCTCAAGGTGGACGTCCCCGTCAAGTACGTCGGCTTCGACATCCCCACCGAGTTCGTCGTCGGCTATGGCCTGGACTACGCGGAGAAGTACCGCAACCTGCCGTTCGTCGGGACGCTCGCGCCGCACGTCTACGCCGGCTGAGACGCCGCCTGAGACTTCGCTGAGGGCGCTGAGCCCTGCGCGAACAGGGCGGACCGGGCCGCGGGACCGTCAGATTCACCATGTACCGTCGAGGCCAGCAGCCCTGCGACCCGGAGGATGAGGGGCCCGGCCCCGATCGCCCATGAATCTCAAGCGCCTCGCCCGTGGACCCGTCGTGTGGGTCGCCATCGCCCTGCTGCTGATCGTGTTCGCGTTCAGCGCGCTGCGGGTGCCCACCGTCCAGCGGATCGACACCTCGGACGGTCTGGCGCTGCTCAAGGGCGGCACGGTGGACCAGGTGCGCATCGTCGACACCGCCCAGCGCGTCGACATGACCCTGACGCAGGACTTCAGCAAGAACAACCGCGACTTCGGCAAGCAGGTGCAGTTCTTCTACGTCGCGCCGCAGGGCCCGACGGTGGTCGACGC
Organism: Cellulomonas sp. 14-74-6; assembly: GCA_002279095.1. GTDB lineage: Bacteria > Actinomycetota > Actinomycetes > Actinomycetales > Cellulomonadaceae > Cellulomonas. The sequence continues at coordinate 7,758 of NCKG01000066.1, read as the reverse complement.
CGTGCAGAGCGCCAACCCGCCCAAGGGCTACACGTCCGAGGGGCCCGCCGTGTCGTCGTGGTGGAGCGGCCTGCTGTCCCTCGTGCTGCCGTTCGTGCTGATCCTGGGCGCGTTCTGGTTCCTCATGTCCAACATGCAGGGCGGCGGCAACCGGGTGATGAGCTTCGGCAAGTCGCGCGCCAAGCTGGTGAGCAAGGAGTCGCCGCAGGTGACGTTCGCCGACGTGGCGGGCGTCGACGAGGCGGTGGAGGAGCTGCAGGAGATCAAGGAGTTCCTCTCCGAGCCGGCCAAGTTCCAGGCCGTCGGCGCCAAGATCCCCAAGGGCGTGCTGCTGTACGGCCCGCCGGGCACCGGCAAGACGCTGCTGGCCCGCGCGGTCGCCGGTGAGGCGGGCGTGCCGTTCTACTCGATCTCCGGCTCGGACTTCGTCGAGATGTTCGTCGGCGTCGGCGCCAGCCGCGTGCGCGACCTGTTCGACCAGGCCAAGCAGAACGCGCCCGCGATCATCTTCGTCGACGAGATCGACGCGGTCGGCCGGCACCGCGGTGCGGGCCTGGGCGGCGGGCACGACGAGCGCGAGCAGACGCTGAACCAGATGCTCGTCGAGATGGACGGGTTCGACGTCAACGCGAACGTCATCATGATCGCGGCGACCAACCGGCCGGACATCCTCGACCCGGCGCTGCTGCGCCCCGGCCGCTTCGACCGCCAGGTGTCGGTGGAGCCGCCGGACCTCAAGGGCCGCGAGCGCATCCTGCAGGTGCACGCCAAGGGCAAGCCGATGGCCCCGGCCGTCGACCTGACCGCCGTCGCGCGCCGCACCCCTGGCTTCACCGGTGCCGACCTGGCGAACGTGCTCAACGAGGCGGCCCTGCTGACCGCCCGCTCGAGCGCCACGACCATCGACGACCGCGCGCTGGACGAGGCGATCGACCGCGTGGTCGCCGGCCCGCAGAAGCGCACGCGCGTGATGAACGTCAAGGAGCAGAAGATCACCGCGTACCACGAGGGCGGCCACGCCCTGGTGGCGGCGGCGCTGCGGTACACCGACCCGGTGACCAAGGTGACCATCCTGCCCCGCGGCCGCGCCCTCGGCTACACGATGGTGATGCCGACGGAGGACAAGTACTCCACCACCCGCAACGAGCTGCTCGACCAGCTCGCGTACGCCATGGGCGGCCGGGTCGCGGAGGAGCTGGTGTTCCACGACCCGACCACGGGTGCGAGCAACGACATCGAGAAGGCCACCGAGGTGGCCCGGAAGATGGTCACGCAGTACGGCATGAGCGCCTCGCTCGGCTCGGTGAAGCTGGGCCAGGAGTCGTCCGAGGTGTTCCTCGGCCGCGACGTCGGCCACCAGCGGGACTACTCCGAGTCGGTCGCCAGCCGGATCGACGTCGAGGTCCGCGCGCTGATGGAGAAGGCGCACGACGAGGCGTGGGAGATCCTGGTCGAGTACCGCGACGTCCTGGACCGCCTGGTGCTGGAGCTCCTGGAGAAGGAGACGCTGAACGCCGAGCAGCTGCGCGAGGTGTTCCACGACGTCGTCAAGCGCGAGCCGCGCGAGGTGTGGCTGTCCAGCGAGGAGCGTGCGGTGTCCGAGCGCGGACCCGTGATGACGGCGGCGGAGAAGGCGGCGCTGAACGGTCACGACGTGGTGCCGCAGGACGAGGCAGCCGCCGCGACCCACGAGCACCCGCCCGTCTCGGTGGTCGAGGTGCCGCCGAACCAGACGCCGGACACCCCCGGCCCCACCGACACGACCGGACGCCTCTGACATGGGCGACCGCGCCGTGGGGCCGCCGATCGAGGACGACCTGGCGGACGACGAGACGCCCGAGCAGCGCTCGGTGATCGGGCCGCTGGTGGACGGCGGCCGCGCGGTGCGGCCGTTCGACGCCGCCCGTGCGGAGGCCGCCGTCCGCGAGCTGCTGATCGCCGTCGGCGAGGACCCGGACCGCGAGGGGCTGCTGGACACGCCCGCGCGGGTCGCCCGCGCCTACCGCGAGACGTTCGCGGGCCTGTTCCAGGACCCGCGTGACGTGCTGACCACCACGTTCGACGCCGGTCACCAGGAGATGGTGATGGTGCGTGACATCGCCGTGTACTCCACCTGCGAGCACCACCTGGTGCCGTTCCACGGCGTCGCCCACGTCGGCTACATCCCGGGTGCCGACGGTCGCATCACCGGCCTGTCCAAGCTGGTCCGCGTCGTGGAGGTCTACGCCCGTCGCCCGCAGGTGCAGGAGCGCCTGACGTCGCAGATCGCGGACGCCCTGGTCGAGGTGCTGAACCCCGGCGGCGTGATGGTGGTGCTCGAGTGCGAGCACCTGTGCATGTCGATGCGCGGCGTGCGCAAGCCCGGTGCCCGCACCGTCACCTCCGCGGTGCGCGGTCAGATGCGCGACGGCGCCACCCGGGCCGAGGCGATGGCCCTGGTGCTCGGTCGCTGACCCGTGCACCGGCCTGCGTAGGGTGACGCCCGTGAGCACCGGCACGCGCGGCGGACCGGCGTCCCTCGCGCACCTGGGTGACGGCGACCGGACGCTGGTGATGGGCGTCGTCAACGTCACGCCCGACTCCTTCAGCGACGGCGGCCGGTGGTTCACCACCTCCTCGGCGGTGGCGCACGGCCTGCAGCTGCTGACCGACGGTGCCGACCTGCTCGACGTCGGTGGCGAGTCCACCCGCCCCAACGCCCCACGGGTGCCGGTGGACGAGGAGCTGTCCCGGGTGCTGCCCGTGGTGCGCGAGCTGGTGGCGCACGGTGCGACGGTCAGCGTGGACACCACGCGGGCGGTGGTGGCGGAGCAGGCGGTCGACGCCGGTGCGCTCCTGGTCAACGACGTGTCGGGCGGTCTGGCGGACCCGGAGATGGCGGCGCTGGTGGCGCGCACCGGCGTCGCGTACGTGGCGATGCACTGGCGCGGGCACGCCGACGTGATGGACGCCCACGACCGGTACGACGACGTGGTGGCCGACGTGCTGGCCGAGCTGCGCACCCGGCTGGCGGAGCTGCGTGCCGCCGGCGTGCGGGACGAGCAGGTGGTGCTGGACCCGGGCCTCGGCTTCGCCAAGGCCGGGGCGAGCAACTGGCCGCTGCTGGCGCACCTCGACGTGCTGCAGGCGGAGGGGTTCCCGGTGCTGGTGGGTGCCAGCCGCAAACGGTTCCTCGGCCATCTGCTCGCGGGCCCGGACGGCGAGCCGGTGCCTCCGGCGGAACGCGACGGGGCGACGGCGGCCATCAGTGCCCTCGCGGCTGCGGCCGGGGTGTGGGCCGTCCGGGTGCACGAGGCCCGGGGGTCGGCGGATGCGGTACGGGTCGCCGCGGCGTGGCGTGCGGCCGCGGGGGGCGGCAGGGACGGGATCGGGCACGATGACGTGCACGACGAGACGGTGGGAGGCCCGCGGTGAGCGGTGAGCAGCCGGTGGTGGACGACGCCGGGCGCGAGCTGGATCGGATCCGGTTGACCGGGATCACGGCCACCGGCCGGCACGGGCTGCTGGCCGACGAGCGGCGCGACGGTCAGCAGTTCCTCGCCGACGTCGTCGTGCACCTGGACACGCGCCGCGCCGCGGCGCGGGACGACCTGACGTACTCCGTCGACTACGGCCGCCTGGCGCAGGAGGTGCACGCCGTGCTCGCCGGCGAGCCGGCCGACCTGATCGAGACGGTCGCCGAGCGGATCGCCGCCACCGTGCTGGCCCACCCCGGCGTGCTGGCCGTCGACGTGGCGGTGCACAAGCCGCAGGCGCCGATCACCGTGCCCTTCGGTGACGTCGTCGTCGAGATCCACCGGGACCGGCGCAAGCTGCCCGCCGCGGAGCCGTACCGCGCGCAGCAGGGGACGGCCGAACCGCCCACGTCCAGCGCCGCGACCCGTGCCGCCGCCCACGCCCATCCGCGTACGGCGCCCCTGCCGCTCGCCGAGACACCGGCCGCCGTCCCGCTGCCCGCGCCGTCCTCGGCGCGCGCCCCGCACGCACCGAGCGCACCGCTCGAGATCCCGACGTTCGCCGACGTCGTCGGTTCCGAGGCCGCCGCCCTGGCGGCCGCGATGCTGCCCGGCACCACCGCGCCGGGTGCGGCGGTGCCCGGGGCCGCCATGCCGGCCGTGGCCGTGCCCGGGATGGGGGCGGCCGAGGGTGCCGCAGCCCCGGCCGAGCCTTGGGACGCGGTCGCGGTGCCGTCGTGGGAGCCGGTGATGGCGGTGCCGGACGACGTCTCGGCGACGACGGTCCTGCCCCGCACGCCGGCCGACGCACCCGAGCCGGCCGCACCGGAGCCGCCCGCCGCACCGGTGCCCGTGCCCATGCCCATGCCGGCAGCCCCGGCCGCCGGCGACGCGCTGGACCAGCGCCCGGCGACCGCGGTCGACGTGGTGCTGGCCCTGGGCTCGAACCTCGGCCCGTCCCAGGAGACGCTGCGCGAGGTGGTCGCCGAGCTGGGCCAGCTGCCCGGCCTCGAGGTGGTGAGGGTCTCACCGCTCGCCCGGACGGCACCGGTCGGCGGTCCCGAGCAGCCGGACTACCTCGACGCGGTGGTGCTGGCCCGCACGACCCTCGCACCGCGGGAGCTGCTGCACGCCCTGCAGCTGCTGGAGGACCGGCACGGCCGGGTGCGGCTGGAGCGGTGGGGGCCCCGCACGCTGGACCTCGACATCGTGGTGTACGGCTCGGTGCTGGCCGTCACGGACGACCTCGAGCTGCCGCACCCGCGTGCCCACCAGCGCGCCTTCGTGCTGCAGCCGTGGGCCCAGGTGGATCCGACCGCCGTGCTGCCGGGCCTCGGCGGCGGCCCCGTCGCCCAGCTGGCGGACACCGCACCGGACCGTGACGGTGTGCGCTGGATGGCCCTCGACTGGCTGACGGCGCCGGTGCAGCACACCGGGTCGCTGGACGTCTCGGGGCACGGCGCCGCGGCACAGGGACCCTCGGCGCACGCACCCGGCGCGACGCCGGCCCCTGCGGCGGCACCGCGCGAGGACGAGGCCGACGACGATGCGGGACCCGCCTGGCCGTGGGGCCCGTGATGCGGCGCACCCGCTGGCAGAGCCTCCTGCTCGTCGCGCTCGTCGTCGGGGTGCTGGCCGCGCTGCTCACCACGGAGCTGTCCCGCCGCGGACCCGGCATGCCGACGGTGCCGTGGCTGGTGGCCGTGGTGGAGCTGCTGATCTCCGCGGTGGTGTTCTCGATGGGCTGGGCGGTAAGGCAGTTCCTGCGGGGGCGCCGGCCTGACCTGAACCCGATCCGGGCGGCACGGACCGCGGTGCTGGCCAAGGCGGCGTGCTACACCGGCGCCCTGCTGGTGGGCTGGTACGGCGGCCAGCTGGTGGCGCTGCTGCTCGCCCGGGACGTGCCCGGGAGCGGCTCCCGGGCAGCTGCGGCCGGCGTCGCCGCGGGCGGTGCGCTGGTGATAGCGGTGGTCGGCCTGGTGGTGGAGTGGTTCTGCCGCATCCCGCCGCCGGAGGACGAGCAGCGCCAGGAGTCCGGCGGTGCGGAGCCGGATCCGACGCCGAGCTGACCCCGGGCACCGTCTCGGCGTCGGGGCACCGGCCCCGACGGCACCCGGACCGGCGCCGGTCCCGGCCGCAGGCGTTGCGGCCGATGCTTGGATGGCCTCATGACCAGCTCCGGCCCTGTCTCGACCGACGCCCTGTTCCAGCCGGCGGACATCGTCTGGACACCCGTCTCCCCGCGGCTGGCCGGTGCGCGGCTCACGGTCGCGGCGATCGTCCTCGTCCCGCTCCTCGTCGCGGGCGTCGCGTGGGCGGTCCTCACCGGGGCGCCCGCGGTGTGGATCGCGCCCGCCGCGGTGCTGGCCGTCGCGGTGTGGATCGGATGGCTGGTGCCGCGACAGGTGCGGGCCGTGGGCTACGCCGAGCGCGCGGACGACCTGCTGATCCGCCGCGGCATCATGTTCAGGACCCTCGTCGTGGTGCCCTACGGCCGCATGCAGTACGTCGACGTCAACGCCGGGCCGGTGGACCGCAGCTTCGGCATCGCGGCCGTCCAGCTGCACACCGCCGCACCCAACACCGACGCCTCGATCCACGGCCTGCCGCCCGAGGAGGCCGCACGGCTGCGCGACCGCCTCGCCTCGCGCGGCGAGGCCCGGCTGGCGGGCCTGTGAGCACCGCTGACACGCCCCCGGTCGCGGGCCCGGCCCCCGTCACGGCAGAGGCCGTCGGCGAGGACGCCTACGCCTGGCGGCGGGTGCACCCGATCACCCCGCTGCTGCGCGGCTGGAAGGCCCTGGTGGCCGTGCTCGCGATCTTCGCGGCACAGGCCGGTGACAACGTCCGCGGCCTGGCGCAGGTGCTCGGTGGGCGCACCTGGCTGGCGCTGGTCGGCGTGCTGGTGCTGGTCACCGTGGTGACGCTGGTGTACTCCGCGTTCGCGTGGCGGGCGATGCGGTTCGCCGTCACGGACGAGGCGGTGCACCTGCGGCAGGGCATCGTGTTCCGGCAGCAGCGGCAGGCCCGGCTGGACCGGCTGCAGGCGGTGGACGTGGTGCAGCCGCTGCTGGCCCGGCTGGTCGGCCTGTCGGAGCTGCGGCTGGAGGTGGCCGGCGGGCGCGGGTCCGCGGTGTCGCTGTCGTTCCTGCGCGAGGACGAGGCCGACGGGCTGCGGGCCGAGCTGCTGGCGCTCGCAGCCGGCCTGCGTCGGCCGTCGGCACCGCCGGCCTCTGCAGCGCCGCCCTCGGCCGTGCCCGGCGCGCAGCCGGTGCCGACGGTGCCCGGCTCCCCGCCGCCGCCGTCGTCCGCCCAGCCGGCCGTGCCCGCGATGGCCGGCCCTGCCCCTGTCCTGGCCCCTGTCCCGACGTTCGCACCCGCACCGGAGCAGCAGGTGTACGAGCTGCCCATGCCGCGGCTGCTCGGCTCGATCCTGCTGTCCGGCGGCACGGTCTGGCTGGTGCTCGGCGTGGTCGCCATCACCGTCACGATCGTCGTGAGCGACAGCATCGACGCCGCGTTCGGCGTGCTGCCCGCCCTGCTCGGTGCCGTCAGCTGGGTGTGGTCCCGGCTGAACGGTGCCGCGACGTTCCGCGCCGCGATCTCCCCGGACGGCATCCGGCTGCGGCACGGGCTCACCGAGACGCGCACGCAGACGGTGCCGCCGGGCCGGGTCCAGGCGGTCCGGCTGCACCAGCCGCTGCTGTGGCGGTCGCGCGACTGGTGGCGGGTGCAGATCAACGTCGCCGGCTACGGCACGGAGGCCAAGGAGCGGGAGAACGAGGCGGTGCTGCACCCCGTCGCGACGCGTCAGGAGGCCATGACGGCCCTGTGGCTGGTGCTGCCGGACCTCGGCGTCGCGGACCCGCGGGCGGTGCTCGACGCGGCGTTCACCGGCAGGGGCGACGACGGCGGGTTCACCCCGTCTCCACGGGCCGCCCGTTGGGTGGACCCGATCGGCTGGCGGCGGCGGGGCGTGCTGGTGACCGACCGGGCGCTGCTGGTGCGGTCGGGCCGGTGGTGGAGGTCGGTCGAGGTGGTGCCGCACGAGCGCACGCAGTCGCTGGCCGTGCGGCAGGGGCCGATCCAGCGGGCGCTCGGCGTCGCGACCTTCGTCGTGCACTCCACGCCGGGGCCGGTCTCGCCGCGTGCGGAGCACCTGACCGAGCAGGCGGCGGCCGCGCTGCTGGACGAGCAGGCGGCGCGCGCCCGGCACGCCCGCCAGGCGGCCGGTCCGGAGCAGTGGATGCGCCGGGGCGCGTCGTGAGCCGCACCGCATGAGCGCCCAGCCTGTGGACCCAAA
>NCKG01000368.1:0-1266 GCA_002279095.1 Cellulomonas sp. 14-74-6 | reverse complement strand
GCTGGTGGGGGTCCTGGCGGTGTCGGGCCTGATCGAGGGCTTCGTCACCGGCTCCCGGCTGCCGTGGGCGGCGAAGATCGCCATCGGGCTCACGTCCCTCGCGGCGTTCTGGGTGTACGTGCTGCTGCTCGGTCGGCGCGCGGCGCGTGCGGGCCAGACGGGCGACCTGGAGCTGGACCGCGCCGGCTACGCGGTGGCCACCGCAGGCTGACGGCACGGGACCGGCACGGGCGCCGCCACTGCACGAGGCCGCGGCGTGGATCCGCCCGTCACGAGGCGGCGGCGACCTCGACCCGACGGTCCTCCACGTCGCCGGCGAGCAGGGTGAGCGCTCCGTGGGCTTCCGTGTCCAGCTCCTCGCGCTGCTGAGCCGACAGAGCCACGAACGGCTCGACGAGCAGGGTCACCGACCCGGGTGCCCGGGTGCCGGCCGTGCCGCGCTCGCGGCGCAGCCGCCAGACACCGCCGACCTGCCCGTCCAGCAGCACGGTCCCGGGACCGCTTCCGTTCGGCGTGACCAGCCGACGGCGGACGTCCTCGGGCACGATGCGGGTGCGATCGGCATGGGACAGCACCACGTTGTCGAAGTCGGGGAGGAGGCGCACCGGCGCCGGGGTGTCCTCGTCGGGCCGCGGGGCGTCCGGCACGTCCAGGAGGACCGTCCGGTTCCGTCCCGCCGAGGCCCTCAGCGGGTGCAGCTGCACCACCCGGTCACCCAGTGCCTGCACCACCGGGGCGAGACGCGTCATCCCGGACCACGTCTGCACGTCCGCGACCGACGCCGGCCCGAAGGCCGCGAGGTAGCGCAGCACCAGGTCGCCCACCACCTCCGCCCGCACGCCGGGGTCCTGCAGGTCGGGAGCCGCCGCGACCGTTTCCGGGGCGAACCACGACTCGGCCGTCGCCCACGTGGTGGCCATGCTGGCGCCCCACTGTCCCCGCGGCGTGACCTGCACCAGGGACAGCAGGCAGCGGGCGGCGTAGGCGAGGTTGTTCGGCGGGACGTGCGGCAGCTCGCGCGCGAGCGCAGGACCGAGCTGGTTGGGCCGCATCGGCGTGCGCTCGAGCAGCTCCCGCGCGCGGACGGCGATCCGGTCCAGCTCCGCGGCAGACAGGCCCCGCGTCTCGCGCGAGAGGGTCCGGGCGGTCAGCACCGGGAGGGTCAGCGCGTCCCGGGCGGTCAGCAGGTGGACGGTGCTGCGCATGGCGGCGATGCGGGCCGTGCGACGGTCGGCCAGGGTCGCGGCCAGGTGCGGCGGTGCGAAG
>NCKG01000367.1:0-1267 GCA_002279095.1 Cellulomonas sp. 14-74-6 | reverse complement strand
GCCTGTCCCGGATGGAGCTCGTCGTCCGCGAGCGGATGACCCCCCAGGGCGTCGAGGCGATCACGCCGCAGACCCTGATCAACATCCGGCCTGTCGTCGCCTCCATCAAGGAGTTCTTCGGCACCAGCCAGCTGTCGCAGTTCATGGACCAGAACAACCCGCTCGCCGGCCTGACGCACAAGCGTCGCCTGTCGGCCCTGGGCCCGGGTGGTCTGTCCCGCGACCGCGCCGGCATGGAGGTCCGTGACGTCCACCCGTCGCACTACGGCCGCATGTGCCCGATCGAGACCCCTGAGGGTCCGAACATCGGTCTGATCGGCTCGCTTGCGACCTACGGCCGGATCAACCCGTTCGGCTTCGTCGAGACGCCGTACCGCAAGGTCGTCAACGGAGTCGTCACGGACGAGGTGCACTACCTCACGGCCGACGACGAGGACCGCCACGTCATCGCGCAGGCCAACGCCGAGCTGAAGGCGGACAGCACGTTCGCCGAGGAGCGCGTGCTGGTCCGCGTCAAGGGCGGCGAGATCGAGTACGTCGCCGGCGAGAACGTCGACTACATGGACGTCTCCCCGCGGCAGATGGTCTCCGTCGCCACGGCGCTGATCCCGTTCCTCGAGCACGACGACGCCAACCGTGCCCTCATGGGCGCGAACATGCAGCGTCAGGCCGTGCCGCTGGTCCGCTCCGAGGCGCCGCTGGTCGGCACCGGCATGGAGTGGCGTGCGGCGGTCGACGCGGGCGACGTCATCGTGTCCGAGAAGCCGGGCGTGGTCTCCGAGGTCTCGGCCGATCTGATCACCATCGCGCACGACGACGCGACCACGGGCTCGTACCGCGTGGCGAAGTTCCGCCGCTCCAACCAGGGCACCAGCTACAACCAGCGCGTCCTGGTCAACGAGGGCGATCGCGTCGAGGCCGGCTCCGTGCTGGCCGACGGCCCGGCGACCGACGGCGGCGAGCTCGCGCTCGGCCGCAACCTGCTCGTCGCGTTCATGTCGTGGGAGGGTCACAACTACGAGGACGCGATCATCCTGAGCCAGCGTCTGGTGCAGGAGGACGTGCTCTCCTCGATCCACATCGAGGAGCACGAGGTCGACGCCCGCGACACCAAGCTGGGCCCGGAGGAGATCACGCGGGACATCCCGAACGTCTCCGAGGAGGTGCTGGCCGACCTGGACGAGCGGGGCATCATCCGCATCGGCGCCGAGGTCAACGCCGGCGACATCCTGGTCGGCAAGGTCACCCCGAAGGGCGAGACCGAGCT
>NCKG01000366.1:0-1269 GCA_002279095.1 Cellulomonas sp. 14-74-6 | reverse complement strand
AGATGGTCTCGTTCACGCGGAGCCAGATCCTGTCGCAGGCCGGTACCTCGATGCTGGCCCAGGCGAACCAGCTGCCGCAGAGCGTGCTGAAGCTCCTCGGCTGATCGACCCCGGTGACCGGCTGACGGTCACCAGACGCGAGCGCTCCCGCCGCGCCCGCACCGGGCACCGGCGGCGACGGGCTCCTTCCCGCGCCGCCGGTGCCGTCTGAACCACCCGGCACCCAGCAAGGACGGATCTCGTGGCGACCAGCAGCGTGGGCATCGACGGACTGGTCAGCGGCCTGAACACGACCGACCTGATCAACCAGCTGATGTCCGTCGAGTCGGCCCCGCAGACGCTGCTCAAGATGAAGCAGTCCGACACCCAGACGTTCATCGCCGCGCTGCAGTCGCTGAACACGAAGGTCGCCTCGCTCGGCACCGCCGCGACCGCGGCGTCCACCGCCACGTCCTGGGCCGCGCTGACGGCCACCTCGTCGGCCACCTCCGTCAGCGCGACCGCAACGACCAGTGCGTCGCCCACGCAGGTGAGCTTCACCGTCGACAAGCTGGCGCAGCGGCAGGTGTCGCTGACCGACGTGTTCACCGACGTCGCGTCGTTCACCGGGAGCGGCAACTCGCTCACCCTGACCTCGGCGGCCGGCTCCACGCAGATCGACACCACAGGGATCACCAGCGCCGCCGGTTTGGCGACCGCGATCACCAACTCGAACGCCGGCGTCTCCGCCGTCGCCGTGCAGGTGACCGGTGGGTACCGGCTGCAGCTCTCCGCCAAGCAGACCGGCGCCGCGAACGCCTTCCAGCTCTACCAGGGCACCCCCGCCGACGTGACCGCCGGGACGGCGACGTCGAAGTCGCTCACCTCGCTCACCGCCGCCCAGGACGCCCAGCTGACCCTGTGGCCCGGGACGACGGCCGCGCAGACGTTCACCTCGACCACCAACACGTTCAGCAACGTGCTGACCGGGGTGTCGATCACCACCAGCGCGGTCGAGACCAACCCGGTGACGCTGACGCTCGGCCGGGACACCAACGCGCTGAGCACGCTCGGCTCCAACCTGGTGAGCCAGCTGAACCTGGTGCTCGGCGAGATCGGCAGCCAGACCAGCTCGACGACCACCACCGACGCCACCACCGGCGGCACCGTGGTGAAGCCCGGCATCCTCGGCATGGACTCGTCCGTCAGCACGCTGCAGCAGCAGCTGACCGCCGCCGCGTCCTACCCCGTCAACGGCGTCTCGCCGTCGACCGTCGGGATCTCCATCCA
>NCKG01000065.1:0-8940 GCA_002279095.1 Cellulomonas sp. 14-74-6 | reverse complement strand
CGGCGACGGACGAGGACCTGCGCCCGCACCTCCTGGCGTGGACGCGGTTGCTCTGCACGGCCGCCGGCCTCGAACCGCTGCCCGACGGCGTGGTGTCGTTGAGCCCGCGTCGGTGACGTCGGCACGCTCGGGCTCAAGCCGTCAGGGCCGGGTGCCGATGCCCCGGTGTGAGCATCCAGCCGCTGCGCCGAGACCCGCGGCTGCCGGCCGTGCCCCGGTCCCGGCCCGGGGTCGTCCCGGCACCCAAGCGCGCCTCGTCGTGCGTCGTGGTGGACGAGCTGGGCGGAGCCGCTGCAGGCGCCCTCGAGGCGCTGCGTGGTCGCGACCTCGGGACGGTCGTCGTCCTCGCGCGACGGGCTGAGCCCGCGGAGGTCAGCTCGCTGCTCAGCCACGGAGCCCGCGGAGCCGTGATGGCGGCCGAGCGCCCGCAGGAGAGCCGGACGGTACCCGGGGCCGCGCCTGACCTGTCCGTGCGCGAGATCGGCGTGCTGCGGCACGTGGCGCAGGGTTGCTCCAACCGGGAGGTCGGCGACCTGCTCGGCCTGTCCGCCCTGACCGTGAAGAGCCACCTGGCCCGGATCTCCCGCAAGCTGGGCACCGGGGACCGCGCGCAGCTCGTCGCGATCGCCCTGCGCGGCGGGCTCCTCGACTGACCGCAGGTCGCGCAGACGTGCTCGGGTGGTCATCGCACCGGAGCGGCACGCGGGTCCGGTGCGCGGAGCGGGGGCCGGACTCGCCTACGGTGGCCTCGTGACGGACGAGCGCGACGAGCTGGACGTCGTCGGCGGTCCCGCTGCCGACGACGAGGGCCTTGCCGCCGTCGAGGTCGTCCCCCTCACCGAGCCCGCCGACGGCATACCCCCCGTGGTGGACACCGCCGAGGCGTTGGCCGAGGTCGTCGAGGCCTTCGGCAACGGCACGGGCCCGGTGGCCGTCGACGCCGAGCGCGCGTCGGGCTACCGCTACGGGCAGCGCACCTACCTCGTCCAGCTCCGACGGGAAGGCGCCGGTACGGCGCTGATCGACCCCGTCGCGCTGCCGGACCTCTCGGCGTTGTCCGAGGCGCTCGTCGGCGTCGAGTGGGTGCTGCACGCGGCGTCCCAGGACCTCCCCAGCCTCGCCGAGCAGGGCCTGCGCGCCTCGCGGGTGTTCGACACCGAGCTGGCGGCCCGGCTGCTCGGCATGGAGCGGGTCGGTCTGGCCGCGGTGGTCGCGGAGACGCTCGGGCTGGGCCTCGCGAAGGAGCACTCGGCGGTGGACTGGTCCACCCGACCGCTCCCGCTGGAGTGGCTCCGCTACGCCGCCCTGGACGTCGAGCTGCTGGTGCCGGTGCGGGAGATCCTCGCCGAGCGGCTGGCGGCGGCCGGCAAGGCGGAGTGGGCCGCGCAGGAGTTCGAGGCCGAGCGCACGGCCGCGCCACCGGCACCTCGCGTGGAGCCCTGGCGCCGCGTGTCCGGCCTGCACGCGGTGCGTGACGCACGCCGGCTCGCCGTGGTGCGTGAGCTGTGGGAGACCCGGGACGCGAACGCCCGGCAACGGGACATCTCGCCGGGACGGGTGCTGCCCGACCACGCGATCGTCGCGGCCGCCCAGGCGTTGCCGCGGAGCGTCCCCCAGCTCGTCGCGCTCCCGCAGTTCGCCGGAAAGGGCACCCGACGCCGCGCGACCCTCTGGCAGTCCGCGATCGACCGAGCGCTGGCGCTGCCCGAGCGGGAGCTGCCGAGCGTGCGCGGGCCGCGGTCGGACGCACCGCCACCCCCACGCGCCTGGGCCGAGCGCGACCCCGACGCCGCCGCGAGGCTGGCGGCCGCGCGCGCGGTGGTCGCCACGACCTCGCAGGCCTGGAACGTGCCGGCGGAGAACCTGCTGCAGCCGGACCTGCTGCGGCGTCTGTGCTGGTCACCACCGGTTCCCGCAGATCTGGAGGCGGTGCGGGCCGCGCTGGTCGCCGGTGGTGCACGCCCATGGCAGGTGGACCTGATGGCTCCGTTGCTGACGCCGACGATCGGTGTCACGGCCGGCTGATGGACGCGGTGTTACTCTTCGGTAGCCTTCTGCATCTGGGACGTTGGTCCTGGCGACAGAGGCATCCGGACACTGCCGTCCCAGGAGGCTCGATGCCGACCTCGTCCGCCCGCACCGTTCGTTCGGTCGCCTTCGTCGACGGTGTGCGCACACCGTTCGGCCGCGCCCGACCGGACGGCCTCTACGCCGGCACCCGTGCCGACGACCTCGCCGTCCGCACCGTGCGGGAGCTGGTGCGCCGGCACCCGCAGCTCCCGCCGGACCGGATAGACGACGTGGCGATCGCTGCCGCGACGCAGAGCGGTGACCAGGGGCTCACGCTCGGCCGGACCGTCAGCCTGCTGGCCGGCCTGCCCCGCACGGTGCCCGGGTTCGCCGTGGACCGGATGTGCGCCGGCGCCATGACCGCGGTGACGGCGACCGCGTCGGCCATCGCGATCGGGGCGCAGGACGTCGCGCTGGCCGGCGGCGTGGAGCACATGGGCCACCACCCCATGGGGTCCGGGGCCGAGCCGAACCCCCGCTTCGTCGTCGAGCGTCTGGTCGACGGCGAGGCGCTCAGCATGGGAGCGACGGCGGAGAACCTGCACGACCGGTTCCCCGCGCTGACCCGCGCGCGCGCCGACGCCTACGGCGTGGCGAGCCAGGCGCGGTACGCCGCTGCGCTCGCCGCCGGGCAGATCGAGCCGGACCTGGTGCCGGTGGCCGTCTACGACCGCGAGCACGGCTGGGGTCTGGCCACGACGGACGAGCCTCCGCGCCCAGGCACCACGCTGGAGGGCGTCGCCGACCTGCCCACCCCCTTCCGGCCCGGCGGCAGGGTGACGGCCGCGACCTCGGCGCCGCTGACGGACGGCGCCGCCTCGTGCCTGCTGGTGGCCGAGGACGTCGCCACCGACCTCGGTCTGCCCGTGCGGATGCGGATGGTCGGCTTCGGCTACGCGGGGGTGGACCCGGAGGTGATGGGTCTCGGTCCGGTGCCCGCCACGGAGCGCGCTCTGCAGCGCGCCGGTCTGACCATCGGCGACATCGGCCTGTTCGAGCTCAACGAGGCGTTCGCGGTGCAGGTCCTGTCGTTCCTCGACGCGTTCGGCATCGCCGACGACGACCCGCGGGTCAACCCGTACGGCGGTGCGATCGCCGTCGGCCACCCGCTGGCGTCCTCCGGCGTGCGGCTGATGATCCAGCTCGCCCGCCAGTTCGCCGAGCGGCCCGACGTCCGGTACGGCCTCACGGCGATGTGCGTCGGCCTCGGCCAGGGCGGCGCCGTGATCTGGGAGAACCCGAACTGCACCGGGAGCGCACGATGAGCACCGCACCTCGCCCCGAACGGGTCGCGCACGCCCGCGTGCGGGACGTGACCCTCCCCCGCCGCCTGGGTACGCTCGCCCTGGTCACGGTCGACAACGGGCTGGACCACTCCAAGCCGACCACGCTCGGTCCCGCCGGGGTGGCGGAGCTGACCGAGGCGCTCCAGGCGCTGCAGGCCCGCGTGCGGCGCGGCGAGCTCGCCGCCGTCGCGGTGACCGGCAAGCCGTGGGTCTTCGCGGCGGGCGCCGATCTCACGCAGGTGACGGCCGTCCGGACCCGGGAGCAGGCGTTGGCCCTGGCTCGCAACGGCCACGCGGCGTACGAGCTGCTGCACTCGATGGGCGTGCCGACGTTCGCCTTCGTCAACGGTGTCGCCCTCGGCGGCGGCCTCGAGCTGGCCCTGAGCTGCGCCTACCGCACGGTGTCGGCAGACGTGCGGGCGCTCGGGCTGCCCGAGACCGGCCTCGGGCTGGTGCCGGGCTGGGGCGGCGCGTACCTGGTGCCGCGCCTCGTCGGCATCGAGCGGGCGCTCGAGGTGGTGCTGACCCGCCCGGCGGCGAACAAGCCCTACGGCGCCGCGGAGGCGGCCCGCATCGGCCTGGTGGACGTCGTGCTGGATGCGGCGGACTTCCTCGAGCAGTCGGCGCGGTGGGCGGCCGACGTGCTGGACGGGACCGTGCGGGTCGAACGGCGGCCCCTCGACGACGAGGAGACGTGGAGCAACGCCGTCGCACGTGCCCGGGAGGTGCTCGACGCGACGGTCGCCGGCTCCCGGCCGGCCCCGTACCGCGCGCTCGAGCTGCTGGCTGCGGCACGCGAGGCGGACCGCGCGGTCGCGTTCGCGGCCGAGGACCAGGCGCTCGCCGATCTGGTGATGACCGACGAGATGCGTGCCAGCGTCTACGCGTTCGGTCTGGTCAGCGGTGCGAAGCATCCGCAGCACGCGCCGGACGCGGCGCCGGCCCGGCCGGTCACCCGGGTCGGCGTGGTCGGTGCCGGGCTGATGGCGGCGCAGATCGCCACGCTGTTCGCCCGCCGGCTCAAGGTGCCGGTGGTGATGCGGGACCTCGACGAGACGCGGGTGGCCCACGGGCTCGCTGCCGTCCGCTCTTCCGTGGAGCGGATGGTCGGCTCCGGACGCCTGTCCGCCGACGCCGGTGCCCGGGTGGTCGGCTCCGTCACCGGCAGCACGGAGCTGTCCGCGCTCGTCGGGTGCGACCTGGTCATCGAGGCCGTCACGGAGCTGCTGCCGGTCAAGCAGCGGGTGTTCGCCGAGCTCGAGCAGGTGGTCGGCCCGGACACCGTCCTGGCGACCAACACCTCGGCGCTCTCGGTCACGGCGATGGCGTCCGGCCTCGCTCACCCCGAACGCGTCGTCGGCCTGCACTTCTTCAACCCTGTCGCCGCGATGCCCCTCGTCGAGGTGGTACGGGCCCAGGAGACCGACGACGCGGCGATCGCGACCGGGCTCGACGTCGTCGCGCGCCTCGGCAAGACGGCCGTCCCGGTGCTCGACCGTCCGGGGTTCGTGGTGAACCGCCTGCTGGTGCTGCTGCTCGGCGTGGTGGTCGGCGCCATCGAAGACGGCACACCGGTCGAGGTCGCCGACCACGCGCTCGACCGCCTGGGTCTGCCGATGCCGCCGTTCGAGCTGTTCGACCTCGTCGGGCCGGCCGTCGGTCTGCACGTCCTCACGTCCCTGCGCGCCGACCTCGGCGAGCGCTTCCCGCGCTCCCCCGGCCTCGAGCGGCTGGTCGCGGACGGCACCACCGTGGTGCTGCCGCGCCCGGCGCCGGGCCTGCCGCGCCGCGTCGACCCGGCGATCCAGGCGGTCTTCGACGCCGCAAGCGAGCACCCGCGCCGCAACACCCCGCTGGACGGCCCCGGGCTGCTCGACGCGGTGCTGACGGCGCTCACCGTCGAGGTCGGCCACCTGCTCGACGAGCACGTCGTGCCCTCGGCCGACCAGGTGGACCTGTGCATGATCCTCGGCGCGGGCTGGCCGTCGCACCTCGGAGGCCTGGCACCGCTGCTGGACCGCACCGGCTACAGCGAACGCGTCCTCGGACGCCGTTTGCTCCCGCCGGGCACGGCCGACGTGCCGCAGGACTGACCCGGACACCCGCTGCACCGGCCCGCCCGCCCCTCGGTGCGGGACGGCGCACGCCGGGGACGACGACGGGCCCGGTGCGGCGGGAGTGAGCCGCCGCACCGGGCCCGTCGGTGCGTCGCTACGACCTCACGCGGTCGTGTGGAACGTGCGGGACAGCACGTCGAGCTGCTGCTCCTTGGTGAGCTTGACGAAGTTCACCGCGTAGCCGGACACCCGCACCGTGAGGTTCGGGTACTTCTCCGGGTGCTCGATCGCGTCCTCGAGGGTCTCGCGGGAGAGCACGTTGATGTTGGCGTGGTACAGGCCCTCGCCCATGCCGGCGTCGAGGATGCCGACCAGGTTGCCGACCTGCTCCTCCTTGTCGCGGCCGAGGCCCGACGGGGTGATCGTGTTGGTCAGCGAGATGCCGTCCAGCGCGTCGTTGTAGTCGAGCTTGCCCACGGAGAGCATGGACGCGACCATCCCGTGCGTGTCCATGCCGTTCTCCGGGTTGGCGCCCGGCGCGAACGGCGTGCCCTTCTGGTGGCCCGACGGGAACGACCCGGTCGCCTTGCCGTAGACCACGTTCGACGTGATGGTCAGCACCGACTGCGTCGGCACCGCGTCGCGGTACGTCGGCAGCTTGCGGATCTTGTCCATGACGGTCTTGACGACCAGCTGGGCCAGCTCGTCGGCACGGTCGTCGTCGTTGCCGTACACCGGGAACTCGCCCTCGGTGACGTAGTCCACGACCAGGCCGGTCTCGTCGCGCACCGGCGTGACCTTCGCGTACTTGATGGCCGAGAGGCTGTCCGCCACGATCGACAGGCCGGCGATCCCGCAGCCGAGGGTGCGCACGATCTCGTCGTCGTGCAGCGCCATCTCGATCGACTCGTAGGCGTACTTGTCGTGGCTGTAGTGGATGATGTTGAGCGCCTCGACGTAGGTCGCGGTGACCCAGTCGAGCATCTGGTCGTACTTCGCCCACACCTCGTCGAAGTCGAGCGGACCGTCGCCCTGCACGGCCTCGTAACCGGGCACGACCAGCTTGCCGGACATCTCGTCCCGGCCGCCGTTGATCGCGTAGAGCAGCGACTTGGCCGCGTTCACACGCGCACCGAAGAACTGCATCTGCTTGCCGATGGTCATCGGGGACACGCAGCACGCGATCGCGGCGTCGTCACCCCAGTGGCAGCGGATCTGCTCGTCGGACTCGTACTGGATGGCCGAGGTCTCGATCGAGATCGCGGCGCAGAACTCCTTGTAGCCCGCCGGCAGCGCGGGGTCCCAGAAGATCGTGATGTTCGGCTCGGGAGCCGGGCCGAGGTTGCGCAGCGTCTGCAGGAGGCGGAACGAGGTCTTGGTGACCAGCGCGCGGCCGTCCTCGCCGAAGCCGCCGTCGGACCAGGTCGCCCAGTACGGGTCGCCGGAGAAGATCTGGTCGTAGTCGATGGTCCGCAGGAAGCGGACGATGCGGAGCTTGAGGACGAGCGCGTCGATGATCTCCTGCGCGCCCTCCTCCGTCAGGGTGCCGGCGGCGATGTCACGCTCGGAGTAGATGTCGAAGAACGAGGAGAGCCGGCCGATGCTCATGGCGGCCCCGTCCTGGCTCTTCACCGAGGCGAGGTACCCGAAGTACGTCCACTGGACGGCCTCTTGGAACGTCTGCGCCGGCCGGCCGAGGTCGAAGCCGTACTGCTCGCCGAGCCGCTTGAGCTTCTTCAGGGCCTTGATCTGCTCGGAGTGCTCCTCGCGGTACCGCGCCCAGCTCTCGGAGAACGGCTGGTCGGCGACCGAGTCCTTGTCCTTCAGCTTCGCGGCGATCAGCGCGTCGACCCCGTACAGCGCCACGCGGCGGTAGTCGCCGATGATGCGACCGCGGCCGTAGGCGTCCGGCAGGCCGGTGACGATGTGCGAGCTGCGAGCGGCACGGATGCGCGGGGTGTAGATGTCGAACACCGCGTCGTTGTGCGTCTTGCGGTACTCGGTGAAGATGCGCTTGACCTCGGGGTCGGGCTCGAGCCCGGCCTCCTTGATCGCGGTCTCGACCATGCGCCAGCCGCCGTTGGGCATCATCGCCCGCTTGAGCGGCACGTCGGTCTGCAGGCCGACGACCACGTCGTCGTCCTCGCTGATGTAGCCCGCGGGGAAGGCGTCGATGTCCGCCGGCGTGTGGGTGTCGACGTCGTAGACGCGCTTGGCACGCTCGACGGACAGGAACTTCTTCTCCAGCGTGTCCCAGATGCCCAGCGTCTTCGCGGTGGGTCCTGCCAGGAACGCTGCGTCGCCGGTGTACGGCGTGTAGTTGCGCTGGATGAAGTCCCGGACGTCGATCGTGTCGGTCCAGGGCCCCGGCACGAAGCCGGTCCACTCAGCGGGTGTTGCGGTCGAGACCGGTGTCGCGGTAGTCGACATGGGACGCCTTCCTCCTTGGGGGGTCGTAGACCACCCTAGGAGCGAAGTCATGGGACGACTCGGGTCATAGGTCCTGGGATGAGTTGCAGCCCAGGCCAGCCGCTTGTGGCCTCCGTCACAACCGTGTGGCGCTGCTCACATCACGGTCAGGCCGCGCGCGCGGAACTGGTCCCGTACCCGCTCGACGAGCTCCGGCGAGGGCGCCCGCACCCCGTCGAGCTCGTACCGCATGCCCAGCTCGGCCCACTTGTCGCGGCCCATCTGGTGGAAGGGCAGCACCTCGACGCGCTCGACGGTGGAGAGCGCCTGCACGTGGTCGGCGACCTTCTCGACGTTCTCGACGGCGTCCGTCAGACCCGGCACGAGCACGAACCTGATCCACATCGGCGTGCCGTGCTCCGCCAGCCGGCGGCCGAACTCCAGCGTCGGCGCCAGCTCGCGCCCCGTCACGCGCTTGTACGTCTCCTCGTCACCGGACTTGATGTCCAGCAGCACCAGGTCGACGTCGTCCATCATCTCGTCGGTGCACGCCCGGCCCAGGTAGCCCGACGTGTCGATGGTGGTGTGGATGCCCATCGCCTTCGCGCCGCGCAGCACGCGCTTGACGAAAGCGGGCTGCATCAGCGGCTCGCCGCCGGAGATGGTCAGGCCGCCGCCCGTCGCCGCGAACACGCGCCGGTACCGACCGATGCGCCGGAGCAGCTCGTCTGCCGTCACGCTCGTGCCGCGGCGCATCTCCCACGTGTCGGGGTTGTGGCAGTACAGGCACTGCAGCGGGCACCCCGACAGGAAGACGGTCATCCGGGTGCCCGGTCCGTCGACCGCGGTCACCAGCTCCCAGCTGTGCACGGAGCCGAGCTCGCCCGTGCGCACCTGCGCCAGCCGCTCGGCGCGCTCGTGCTCCTCCGTCTCCAGGCCCGAGGTGCCGGCGCCCTGCGCCCGCACGTTCGACCCGCCGACCAGCGGCAGCCCCAGCTCGACGACCGGCGCACCCGCCGGTTCCGCCACCAGCGTGCCGGTGCCGCCCGTGTTGGTGCCGACCTCGCCGCTCATACGGCACCGTGGAAGGTGCGGGACAGCACGTCGAGCTGCTGCTC
>NCKG01000064.1:0-8946 GCA_002279095.1 Cellulomonas sp. 14-74-6 | reverse complement strand
CGCCGACGTGCTCCTCGTGACGGCGTTCCTGCCGGGGAACCCCGCCGCCCGCGTCTACGCCCGCCGCTTCTCCGCCTGGGCCACCGCGCTCGCGGGCATCGCGCGCCGTCAGGGCGCGATCCTGCTCGACACCGACCTCCACCCGCAGCTCGCCGAGCGGCCGAACTGGGGGGAGGACCTGGTACACCTCTCCAGCCGCGGGCACCGCTTCCTCGCCTACCGGGCGGGCGTCGCGCTCGGCGTGCCCCTCGCGGATGAGCTCGGCGCGCTGGACGAGGCCCTGCACGCGACCGAGCGCACCGGCGCAGGCGTCTGGTGGCGCCGCCACGCGCTGCCGTGGGTCTGGCGCCGCCTGCACGGCCGCGCCGCGGGCGACGGACGCAGCGCGAAGCACCACGACTACGTGCGCCTGGGCCGTGAGCGCGGGGTGCGCGAGCCCAGCGAGGTCTGAGGGCGCGGACTCAGGCGCGCCGCGCTGATAGGATCGAACAGGATGCCTCTGTGCGCATCCGTCCATGCTCGCGCTCCACACGGGAGAGCGAGCCTAAACAAAGAAGGAGAGACCTCTTGGAAGGTCCTGAAATCACCGCCACCGAGGCCGTTCTCGACAACGGCCGCTTCGGCACCCGCACCGTCCGCTTCGAGACGGGTCGTCTCGCGCAGCAGGCGCAGGGCGCGGTCGCCGCTTACCTCGACGAGGAGACGATGCTGCTCTCGGCGACGAGCGCCAGCAAGTCGCCGCGTGAGGGCTTCGACTTCTTCCCGCTGACCGTCGACGTGGAGGAGCGCTCCTACGCCGCCGGCAAGATCCCCGGCTCGTTCTTCCGTCGCGAGGGCCGTCCCTCGACCGAGGCGATCCTGGCCTGCCGCCTGATCGACCGCCCGCTGCGCCCGCTGTTCGTCAAGGGCCTGCGCAACGAGGTCCAGGTGGTCGTCACCGTCCTCGCGCTGCACCCGGACGACGCGTACGACGTCCTGGCGATCAACGCCGCGTCCATCTCCACCCAGCTGTCCGGCCTGCCGTTCTCCGGCCCGGTCGCCGCGACCCGCATCGCACTGGTCGACGGCCAGTGGGTCGCGTTCCCGCGGTACACCGAGCGGGAGCGTGCCACGTTCGACATGGTCGTGGCCGGCCGCGTCGTCGGTGACGACGTCGCGATCGCGATGATCGAGGCCGAGGCGCCCGAGGCGACCTGGGGCCTGGTGCACGGCGGCGGTGGCACGGTGCCGACCGAGGAGGTCGTCGCCGAGGGCCTCGAGGCCGCCAAGCCGTTCCTCCGGGCGCTGTGCGAGGCGCAGGCCGACCTGGCCGCGCGCGCCGCGAAGGAGACCCAGGTCTTCCCGGTCTTCCCGGACTACCAGCCGGACGCCTACGCCGCCGTCGAGTCGGCCGCGGCCGCCCGCCTGGGCGAGGCGCTGTCCATCGCGGACAAGCAGACCCGCGAGAACCGTCTCGACGAGATCAAGGCCGAGATCCAGGCCGAGCTCGCCGAGCAGTTCGACGGCCGCGAGAAGGAGATCTCCGCCGCGTACCGCTCGGTGCAGAAGAAGCTGATCCGTCAGCGCATCCTCACCGACGGCTTCCGCATCGACGGCCGCGGCCTGCGGGACATCCGCACGCTGTCCGCCGAGGTCGAGGTGCTGCCCCGCGTGCACGGCTCGGCACTGTTCGAGCGCGGCGAGACGCAGATCCTCGGCGTCACCACGCTGAACATGCTCCGCATGGAGCAGCAGCTGGACACGCTGTCGCCGGAGACCCGCAAGCGGTACATGCACCACTACAACTTCCCGCCGTTCTCCACCGGCGAGACGGGCCGTGTCGGCTCGCCGAAGCGCCGCGAGATCGGTCACGGCGCGCTGGCCGAGCGGGCGCTGGTCCCGGTGCTGCCGAGCCGCGAGGAGTTCCCGTACGCGATCCGTCAGGTGTCCGAGGCGCTGGGCTCCAACGGTTCGACGTCCATGGGTTCGGTCTGCGCCTCGACGCTGTCCCTGCTGAACGCCGGTGTGCCGCTGCGCGCCCCGGTCGCCGGCATCGCGATGGGCCTGGTGTCCGACACGGTCGACGGCCAGACGCGGTACGCCGCGCTGACCGACATCCTCGGTGCCGAGGACGCGTTCGGTGACATGGACTTCAAGGTCGCCGGTACCCGGGCGTTCGTCACCGCGATCCAGCTGGACACCAAGCTCGACGGCATCCCCGCGAGCGTCCTCGCCGGTGCGCTGACCCAGGCCAAGGAGGCGCGCCTGGCGATCCTCGACGTCATCGCCGAGGCGATCGACACGCCGGACGAGATGAGCCCGTTCGCGCCCCGCGTCATCACGGTGAAGGTGCCCGTCGACAAGATCGGCGAGGTCATCGGCCCGAAGGGCAAGATGATCAACCAGATCCAGGAGGAGACCGGCGCCGACATCTCGATCGAGGACGACGGCACGGTCTACATCGGCGCCACCGACGGTCCGTCGGCGGAGGCCGCGCGGGCGGCGATCAACGCGATCGCCAACCCGCACATGCCCGAGGTGGGCGAGCGCTTCGTCGGCACGGTCGTCAAGACCACGACGTTCGGCGCCTTCGTCTCGCTGTCGCCGGGCAAGGACGGTCTGCTGCACATCTCGCAGATCCGCAAGCTGGTCGGCGGCAAGCGCGTGGAGAACGTCGAGGACGTCCTGGCCGTGGGCCAGAAGGTCCAGGTGGAGATCGGCGAGATCGACCCGCGCGGCAAGCTCTCGCTGCACGCGGTGGTCGACGAGGAGGCGGCGGCCCCGGCGGCCGGCTCCGAGGAGAGCGGCACCGACGCCACCGACGCGGCGCCTGCGAACGCCTGACGTGCCGCTGGACCTCCCGCTCGTCGCCTCCGGTCAGCCGGGGGCGGAGCAGTCCGCCGGGCAGGACGGCGACGCACTCGTGCGTCGTTCCGTCCTACCCGGCGGGGTCCGGGTGCTGACCGAGCACATGCCCGGTCTGCGCTCGGCGACGGTCGGCGCCTGGGTGGGCGTCGGATCGCGCGACGAGACCAGCGGGCACTTCGGCTCGACGCACTTCCTCGAGCACCTGCTGTTCAAGGGCACCTTGCGCCGCACCGCGATGGACATCGCGGAGGCGTTCGACGCCGTCGGTGGCGAGGCCAACGCCGCCACCGGTAAGGAGCACACCTCGTACTACGCGCGGGTGCTCGACGACGACCTGCCGATGGCGGTCGACGTCATCGCCGACATGGTCACCTCGGCCCGGCTGGACACGGACGAGCTGGAGACCGAGCGCGGGGTGATCCTCGAAGAGCTCGCGATGAACGACGACGACCCGAGCGACGTGGTGCACGAGCAGTTCGCCACGGCGGTCTTCGGGTCGCACGCGCTCGGCCGACCCATCGGTGGCACGCCGCAGACCATCCGCGACGTCCCGAGGGACGCCGTGTGGGAGCACTACCGCCAGCACTACCGGTCCGCGACCCTGGTGGTCACCGCAGCCGGCGGTGTGGACCACGACGCGTTGTGCCATCAGGTGCTCCGCGCACTGCCGGCCGGTGGTTGGTCGCTCGACGACCACGCCGTGCCCGTCGGGCGTCGCGTCGGTGGTGACCGCCTCCTCGCGGGCGAGCTCGGCATCCCGTCGGACGGCACGGAGCTGACGGTCCGTCGGCCCACCGAGCAGGCGAACGTCATCGTCGGCGGCCTGTGCCTGACCGCTACGGACGACCGCCGCTTCGCCCTCACCGTGCTGAACGCCGTCCTCGGCGGCGGCATGTCGTCCCGCCTGTTCCAGGAGATCCGCGAGAAGCGGGGCCTGGCGTACTCGACGTACTCCTTCTCGTCCGGCCACGCGGAGACCGGGCTGTTCGGTCTGTACGCCGGGTGCACGCCGGCCAAGGTCGACGAGGTGACGTCGCTGCTGGTCCTCGAGTTCGAGAAGCTGGCACAGGACCCGATCACACCGGCCGAGCTCCGGCGGTCCATCGGACAGGTGTCCGGCGGCCTGGTGCTCGGCATGGAGGACACGGGCTCCCGGATGAGCCGCCTCGGCCGCGCGGAGCTGGTGCACGGCGAGCTGCTCAGCACGGACGAGTCGCTCGAGCGGATCCGCGCGGTGACGGCGGCGGACATCCAGTCCCTGGCCGTCCTGCTGGCCGCACAGCCGCGCAGCGTCGTCCGAGTCGGCCCGTTCGGCGACTGAGCCGTCACACCAGCGGGTCGACCGCGTCCGGGAGGGTCGTGCGCGGATCGCGCGCCCCCACCAGCTCGGCAGCCCAGGCGACGCACGGCCGCCACGCCGCCACCGCGGCGCAGGCCGTTGCCCCGGCGGCTGCCTGGAGCAGCAGCACGTCGCGACCACCTGCGAACCATGAGCCGAGCGGCACCAGGGCCACGGGCAGCGCCGCGAGGACCGTCACGAGCGCTCCCGACGGCCCGGTGCCGGAGAGGAGGACCGCGGCGAGGAGAGCGACGGCCAGCGTCGCCAGCTCGCCGTCGGCGGTCAGCCAGCCGGAGCCGACGAGCAGCGCAGCGACGGCTCCGACGGTCGCGACCGTGGCAGGGATGCCGACCACGGCGGCGCCCAGCATTCGACCGCCGGCCGCGAGAGGCAGGAGGCGGACGGCAGCGCCGTCGTCCTGGCGTCCGCCGTCTCGGTGGCCGAGCACCGCTGCGACCAGGAGCACTCCCGAGGTGAGCAGGGGGAATCCCCACGCAGCCGTCGCACCGGCTGCCCAGGTGCCGTCCGGCCGGAGCTGGAGCGGGTCGGCGGGTCCGGGCCAGAGGCCGAGCAGCCGAGCTCCGTGCGGCAGGGGAACGACGGCCAGCACGGAAGCAAGGAGCACGAGGACCACCGCGAGCCAGGCGGCAGTCCATGCGCTCCGGAGCCCGACGCGTGCGCGGCTCGCGAGCCACACGGCGAGCAGCGGAGCAGCGACGGTCCGGGCGTGCTCCCAGCCGAGCTGTGCGGCGCTGCCCCACGTCGAGACCAGCCCCTCGCGGACGAAGCGCTGCCACGCCGGGTCGGTGCCGACCACCCACAGCGCGAGCGCCGCGCCGACGACCAGGGTCACGAGGAGCAACCCCGCGGTGTCTCGGACGGCGTGGAGGAGTGACCTGGGGATGCGGCTCAAGGCATCGGATCGTCCTCTCGATGTCCGCTCGTCGCGGGCCCTTTGCGCGACACAATGACGTCATGGCCGTGGCCGCGGTGACGTACCGGCGCATCGAGGTGCCAGACTCGCTGCGCGGCGTCGTCGAGCACGTCTGGGTGCTGCACCAGCCCGGTGGTCCGGGCGAGACCGAGGTGCTGCTGCCCGACGGTCGCGGCCTGGTGCTGCTGACCGCGGGCGCCGCCGGCCTGCTCGTCGACCCGCTCACCGGCGAGCGCCGCCCCGAGGAGCCGGAGCTCCGCGGACCGTGGACGCACGCGCTGGTGCGCACGCAGACGGGCCCGGGCGTGCGGCTGGGCCTCCAGCTGCACCCGCTCGGTCCCGCACGGCTGCGCGGTGGGCGCCCGATTGCGGACCGGGCGCTGCCGCTGGCGGACGTCGTCGGGCCGGTCGCCGGCGACGCCTCTCGGCTGCTCGCGGCGGGCGCGGAGGACGACGCGGCGCATCTGCTGCTCGACGCGTTGGCACGGCAGCCGATCGAGCGCTCCGCGGATCTGGACCGGCTGGACGACGTGGTCGCACGGGTGGACCAGGAGCGCGGGCTGGTGCGTCCGATCGACCTTGCCGGGTTCGCGGGCGTGCAGCTCGCGGAGGTCCACCGCTGGTGCGTCGCGCTGCTCGGCATGGCCCCGGCCGCCTACCTGTCGGCCGTGCGGTTCTCCTCGTACGTGCGTGAACGGGTCGGCGCCGGGCCGGTGCGGCTCGAGGCGGCGGTGGCGGCGCTGCGCTGGTTCATGGACCCGGCGTACCCGCCGAGAGAGGTCGAGCGTTTCACCGGCCTGGCGCCGGCGGACCTGCGGCGCCTCGTGGAGCGGCTCGGGCGTCCCATGCGCTGACGGCGGGGACGTGCGTCGGCACGCCAGCCGACGCACGTAGCGCGCTTGAGCCCCATGGGTAGGGTGGCTCCCCGTGACCGACGAGATCCGGGTAGCCGTGCTCGGCGCCCACGGGCGGATGGGGTCGACCGTCTCGCAGGCGGTGGACGCAGCGCCGGACCTGCAGCTGGTGGCGCAGGTCGACGCCGATGGCGACCTCAGCGCAGTGTCCCGGGCCGGTGCCCAGGTTGCCGTCGACTTCACCGTGCCGACCGTCACCGAGCAGAACGTGCACGCGCTGATCGACCGCGGCGTGCACGTCGTCGTCGGGACGACGGGCTGGACCGACGAGGCGCTCGACCGGGTGCGCGACCACCTGGTGCACGCACCGGGCATCGGCGTCCTCGTGGCCCCCAACTTCGCGCTCGGGGCCGTGCTCGCCGAGTCGTTCGCCGCCCAGGCCGCGCGCTGGTTCGAGTCGGTCGAGGTGGTCGAGCTGCATCACCCCGACAAGGTCGACGCACCGTCCGGTACCGCACGTGCCACGGCGCGAACCATCGCCGCGGCGCGTGCCGCCGCCGGCCGAGGTCCCGTCCCGGACGCCACGACGCAGTCGCTCGACGGCGCGCGCGGCGCCGAGGTCGAGGGGATCCACGTGCACGCCGTCCGGCTGCGCGGGCTCACCGCGCACCAGGAGGTCCTGCTCGGCAACCCGGGGGAGCAGCTGACCATCCGCCACGACTCGTTCGACCGCACCAGCTTCATGCCCGGGGTTCTGCTCGGTGTGCGTCGTGTGGGCGGCCTCCCGGGGCTGACCGTCGGCCTGGCGCCGTTGCTCGGCCTGGGCACGGCGTGAGCGCGCAGCCCGACCGGCCGCCGGCGCGCCGCCGGTACACCGGGTTGGTCGGTGCGGTGCTGGTGACCGCCCTGCTGGCCCTGTGGGTGTGGCTGGTGGGGGTGCGCTCGGTGCAGCTGATCGCCACCGGCCGGGCGGTCGGCATCGCCCTCGGCACGGCGTTCCTGATCCTTCCCCTGCTGGTCATCGCCCTGATCGTCCGGGAGTGGCTGCTCGCGGTGGACGTGCAGCGCATGGCGGACGAGCTGGACCGTGCCGGTGAGCTGCCGGTGGACGACCTGCCGCGGTCACCCGGCGGACGGGTCGACCGCGAGGTGGCGCGGCAGCGGTTCGAGCCTGCCCGGCAGGCCGCCGAGGCGGCCCCGGACGACTGGCGCGCGTGGTACCGCCTGGCCTTCGCGTACGACGCGGCCGGGGACCGACGTCGTGCCCGTGGCTCCCTGCGCCGGGCGAGCCGGCTGCATCGGGGACGCGTGCAGTCCTAGCTCCCCGCCTTCTTCGATCGACCGACGTCCCTAGATCGAGGCGTACCAGCGGCGTTCCCGCACCACGAAGGTCTCGCCACCGGGACCTTCTCCCGAGCTGAGGTCCCGCACCGCACCGTCCGGCCCCATCCCGGCTCCGGCGAGGAAGCGGTCGCGTGCCTCGTCGCCGTCGATCACCCAGGTCTGGACCTGGTCGGCACCGTCCCCGCGCAGCAGGTCGACAGCGGCCGCCAGCAGGCGAGAGCCATGGCCGGCACGCTGCTCCGGCGGGTCCACCTCGAGCGCGAGGATCACGCCACCCGGTGCGGCCAAGGGCTCCTCCTCCGGCGGCGGGACGGGTGCGACGGCGGCGAAGCCCACCACCCGCGGCCCCGCGCACGCCACGAGGACGCGATACCCGGGAGCCGGCGGCATCCGGACCGCCTGCGCCCAGCGCTCCACGAAGGCGCCCTCGTCGAAGCTCTCCAGCACCTCCTGCCCGAGGGTCGCCGCGTGAGCCGACCGCCAGGCGGCGAGCTGGATACGGGCCACCTCGCGCTCGTCGCCGGCAACGGCCGGCCGGACCGAGACGTCGGCGTGCGCACCGTCGGCGTGCGCGCCCTCCGCGTGCTGGCCGTTCACAGCGCCACGTACATCGGGTCGACGTACTCCTCGATGCCGGCCTCGCCGCCCTCGCGGCCGAGACCGGAGTGCTTCACCCCGCCGAACGGCGCCGACGCGTCCGACACCATGCCGCGGTTCACCCCGAGCATGCCGGCCTCGATGCGCTCGGTCAGGCGCATCACCCGGCCGACGTCACGGGTGTACGTGTACGCGACCAGGCCGAAGGGCGTCGCGTTGGCCAGGTCGACACCCTCGTCCTCGGAACCGAACCGCAGCACCGGGGCCACCGGGCCGAACACCTCCTCGGTCACCACCCGCATGTCCGGCGTCACGTCGTCCAGGACCGTGGGCAGGTAGAACCAGCCGCGTCCCTCCGGTCGCACCCCGCCGACGCGCACCTGGGCACCCGCGTCGTCCGCCTGCTGCACCACCTCGGTCACCCGGTCGACGGCGCTCTGCTGGATCAGCGGACCCACCATGGTGCCCGGTCGGTCGCCGGGTCCGACGACGAGCCGGCCGAACGTCTCCGTCAGCCTCGCGGTGAACTCCTCGGCGACCCCCTCCTGCACGAGGAACCGGTTGGCCGCGACGCACGTCTGGCCGGAGTTGCGCATCTTCGCCGCCACGGCGCCCTCGACGGCCGCGTCGAGGTCGGCGTCGTCGAAGACGAGGAAGGGCGCGTTGCCGCCGAGCTCCATCGACGTGCGCAGGATCCCGTCCGCCGCCTGCTTCAGCAGCGAGGCGCCGACCTCCGTCGACCCGGTGAAGGACAGCTTGCGCAGGCGCGGGTCCGCGAGCAGCGGTCGGGAGATGCGGGAGGCGGACGACGACGGCACCACGTTGACCACCCCGGTGGGCAGGCGGCGGGCCGCCAGCTCGGCCCGCACGATCTCCGCGACCAGGGCGGTGGTCAGCGGCGTCAGCTGTGCCGGCTTCACCACCACGCTGCAGCCGGCGGCGAGCGCCGGCGCGAGCTTGCGGGCGATCATCGCGATCGGGAAGTTCCACGGTGTGATCAGCAGTGCCGGCCCGACCGGCTTGCGCAGCAC
>NCKG01000063.1:0-8951 GCA_002279095.1 Cellulomonas sp. 14-74-6 | reverse complement strand
GCTGCCTCGATCCTGGCGGTCGGTAGCTCTCGGAGGAGGTGGCGGGTGATCGGGTCGACGGGTACGCGGGGCAGATAGGCGACGCCGGTGATGCGGACCTCCTCGGGGAGTGCGAGGACCTGTCGCTGGAGTCGGATGAACACCCGGGTGCCGGTGGCGGTGTGCTCGATGTAGCGCCAGCGGCCGTCGATCGCCTCGTTCTCCTCGGAGTCGAGCTGTGCGCGTCGATCCTCGTCGGTATCGGCCTGGTCGTCGTAGCCGAGGGCGGCGTCGATGTCGTGGCTCGCATCGTCGGGCCGCTCACCGGGGAACCGGCTCGGCAGGTACCAGCCCGGCGGAAGGTCGTCCTGGATGAGCAATCCGTCGTAGGACTGGTCGCCAGGGCGGTGAGCAGGGGCGGGCACGCGCCGAGTCTAGCGATCCCGAGCGTCCAACTCCGATGGTTGCCAAAACCCGCGTTCGATGGTTAGTCTCAGATACCTGCAAATGCCCGCGCGCAAGTGCCAGCACGTCCCGCCTGGGGAGGACGAGATGGTCGACACCGCCGTACGGCTCGAGTACCTCAACCGTGCCGAGGCCGCACAGCGTTGCCGCGTGCCGGTTTCGACCTTCGACAAGCTCCGCCGGGACGGGCTCGTTCCCGAGCCTGACGCCCACATGGGCAAGCACCTGCTGTGGCGTGCCGACACGATCGACGAGCTCCTCGCTCGCGGGGGCACGGAGGCCTGATGGCCGGCCGACCCGGCAAGGACTCCCCGGCGCGGATCGACCCGCGCACGGGCCGTCCGCTGCCGGACGGGATTCGCTGGCGGGCCGACAGGCAGCGCTACCAGATCCGCGTCGTCGGCCCGAGCGTCGACGGGGGCGCGGTCGAGCGCTCGCGGATGTTCCTCACGCTGGCTGAGGCCAAGCGTGAGCTGGCGAAGGTGGTCGCCGGTCGCAATCCGAACGGGTCGATGACACTCGAGCAGTGGCACGAGCGCTACTGGGCGGCCATCGAGTCCTCCGTGCGTCCCGCGACGGCGCGGTGCTACGACGTCGGCTGGCGGCTGCGAGTGAAGCCGAGCCTCGACCGGTTCCGGCTGGACGACATCACCTCGCCGATGATCGAGTCCGCCATGGTCGGCTGGCCCGGTGGCTCGTCGGCCAAGAACGACGCGCTCGCGGTGCTGTCGCGGCTGCTGGACGGTGCACGCCGCTCCCGGTTCATCGACCACAACCCGGCGCGGGAGATCAGGCGGCCGGGCACCCGTGAGTCGGGCTCGCCGGTCTCACGCGCCTTGACCGTCGATCAAGTGGCGATGCTGCTCGAGCGAACCCCCGAGGGCGTCTACCGCCGCTATGTCGCCGCGCTCGTCTACACGGGCATGCGGGCGGGGGAGGCGACCGCGCTGCGTGTCGGCGACGTCGACTTCGAGCGCGGCATCATCCGTGTCAGCAGGTCGCTGAGCCCCGGGAAGCACGGCGAGCTGGTCGAGCAGTCGCCGAAGAGCCACAAGTCCCGGGAGGTGCCCCTGATCGCGGCGCTGCGTCCCTACGCCGAGCAAGCTGCGCGCGGAAAGACGCTCGACGAGCTGCTGTTCGCCGGGCCGGGTGGCGGGCGGCTCACCAACCACAACGTGCGTCGGGCCGTCCGCTGGGAGGCGCTCCGCTTGGCGATCGGTCGAAGTGACCTCCGGATGCACGACCTTCGACACACCTTCGCCACCCTGCTGTTCGACGCCGGCGCCAGCGCGCCGGACGTCCAGGCGACCCTCGGCCACTCCAGCCTCCAGGTCACCGAGCGCTACTCCCGCGCCAGAGAAGGCGTCGCGCTGCGGGCCGGCGCCGTGCTCGACCAGGCGCTCAGCGGGGCCGCAGGCGAGCGTGCCGAGACCACGCGCAGGGGCAGTTCCGGCCACCGATATGGCCCAAGAATGGCCCGGCCTCAACGGGGCGGGGCGAGGGGCAACCTCTGAACAGAAGAACCCCCTGGTCACCAGGGGGTTCTCGGCAGTGGCTCCGACCGGCGTCGATCCGGTGACCTCACGATTTTCAGTCGTGCGCTCTACCAACTGAGCTACAGAGCCTCGATACGACGACGCCGGTCCGAGGACCGGCGCTTCGAGCGACCCCGACGGGACTTGAACCCGCGACCTCCGCCGTGACAGGGCGGCGCGCTAACCAACTGCGCTACGGGGCCTTGGTGTAAGGCCTTTGCACTGCTCCGTACCCCCAACGGGATTCGAACCCGTGCTACCGCCGTGAAAGGGCGGGGTCCTAGGCCGCTAGACGATGGGGGCTCACGCCCCAACGTCGAGGCGTCGGAAGACCGGTGACGATCATACGGGTCAGGCGCCGAACCACCAAAGCGGGATCCTGTGGGGCGCGACACGTCGGCGCGGGACGGGAGGATGGGTCCGTGGTTGAGATGAGCCGGGAGGACTTCGAGGACGCGGTCCGCGACGCCCTCGACAGCATCCCGCCGGAGCTCGGCGAGCTGATGGACAACGTCGTCGTGCTGGTGGAGGACGACGGTCCGGAGGACGAGCCGGCGCTGCTCGGCCTGTACGAGGGCACGCCGCTCACCGAGCGGACCGATGCGTGGTTCGGGTCGCTGCCGGACCGCATCACGGTGTTCCGCAACCCGACGCTGGCCGTGTGCCACGACCGCGACGAGGTGGTCGAGGAGGTGGCCGTCACGGTGGTGCACGAGGTGGCGCACCACTTCGGCATCGACGACGAGCGGCTCGAGGAGCTCGGTTGGGACTGAAGGAGCCCGTGACCCACGCCTAGGCTCCGGCCATGCGC
The DNA here is from genome assembly GCA_002279095.1 of Cellulomonas sp. 14-74-6. Taxonomy (GTDB): domain Bacteria; phylum Actinomycetota; class Actinomycetes; order Actinomycetales; family Cellulomonadaceae; genus Cellulomonas. The sequence goes on along the minus strand of NCKG01000063.1, from coordinate 6,161 downwards.
ATCGGAGTGGTGATCCTGCCGCAGGAGCGGTGGTCGGTGTCCCGGCAGCACTGGCTCGAGGCGGAGCAGCTGGGGTTCGACCACGCGTGGACCTACGACCACCTGGCGTGGCGGTCGCTGGCCGACCAGCCGTGGTTCGCCACGGTGCCGCTGCTGGCGGCGGCCGGCGCCCTGACCAGCACCATCGGGCTGGGTACCTGGGTCGCCTCGCCGAACTTCCGGCATCCCGTGCCGTTCGCCAAGGACGTGATGGGGCTCGACGACGTCACCGGTGGGCGGCTGCTGCTGGGCCTCGGGGCGGGCGGTGAGGGGTTCGACGCCCGGGTGCTGGGGCCGGCGCCGACCAGGGGTGAGCGGACGTCGCGGTTCGAGGAGTTCGTCGCGCTGCTGGACACGCTGCTCACCCGGCCGGTGACGGACCACACCGGCCGCTGGTACACCGCGAACGACGCGCGGATGGTGCCGGGGACCATCGCCGTACCGCGGACACCGTTCGTGGTGGCGGCCAACGGTCCGCGCACCATGGCGCTCGCGGCGCGGTTCGGGCAGGGGTGGACGACGTACGGCCCGGTCCCTCCCGACGAGCGGACGGCCGCCGCGCAGGACCAGTGGTGGGCCGGTCTGGCGGAGCTCGTGGCGGTGTACGACGAGATCGAGGCGGCGGCGGGGCGCCGCGAACCGGCGCGCCGGTACCTGAGCATCGACGGCGCGCCGGTGTTCTCCCTCGAGTCGGTGGAGACCGCCGTCGAGGGCGTGCACCGGGCGGCCGAGCTCGGGTTCACCGACGTGGTGCTGCACCGGCCCCGGGCCGACGGCGTCTACGCGGGCTCGCTGGACACGTACCGCGCGTTCGCCGAGCGGCTGCCCGAGCTGCAGCGGGTGGAGACCACGCCGCGGCGCTGAGGACCGCCCCGGTGCGGACGGCGCTCGAGGACACCCAAGGACGCAGCACGGCCCCTGTCGCGCCGTGCGCCGGCGTGACAGGGGTCGTCGACTGCTCTCGGCGACGCGACCGGTCCGTCAGCGGGTGACGAGCGCCCGCCACGCCTCGCGCCGCTCCGCCTGCTCCACCGGGTCCGGCACCGGCAGGGAGGCCAGCAGGCGCTGGGTGTAGGGGTCCTGGGGTGCGCCGAGCACCTGCGCCCCGGTGCCCTGTTCCACGAGCTTCCCGTGGTGCAGCACCGCGATCCGGTCCGCCAGCAGGTCCACCACCGCCAGGTCGTGGCTGATGAACAGGCACGCGAAGCCGAGCTCTTCCTGCAGCCGCGCGAACAGGTCCAGCACGCGGGCCTGCACCGAGACGTCCAGCGCGGACGTCGGCTCGTCGGCGATCAGCAGCTCGGGGTCGAGCGCGAGGGCCCGCGCCAGGGAGGCGCGCTGACGCTGACCGCCGGACAGCTCGTGCGGGAAGCGGTCGCCGTAGGCCTTGGGCAGCTGGACGGCCTCGAGCAGCTCGTCCACCCGCGGACGGGCCGCGTCCAGGTCCTTGGCGACGCCGTGCACCAGCAGCGGCTCGGCCACGCAGGCCGCGATGGTCAGCAGCGGGTTGAAGCTGGTGGCCGGGTCCTGGAACACGAAGCCGATGCGGCGCCGGACCGCCCGGAAGTCGCGCTCGTGGATGCCGCGCACCTGGGTGCCGAGCACCGTGAGCTCCCCGCCGGTGACCGGCGTGAGACCGGCGATGGCCCGGCCGATCGTCGTCTTGCCGCTGCCGGACTCGCCGACCAGGCCCAGCACCTCGCCGGCGTGGATCGACAGGTCGACACCGTCGACCGCGGTGAACCCCGGCCGGCGGAACCGGCCCGGGTAGGTGATGGTGAGGGAGTTCGCCTGAACCACCGGCGCAGCACCGCTCGGGACGGCGGGTGCCACCGTCTCGGTCGCGCCTGCCGGCGCCGTGCGTGCCGGCGCCGGGCGCAGCCGGAGCCCGCCCACCCGCGGGACCGCATCCAGCAGAGCCCGCGTGTACGGGTGCGTCGGTGCCGAGAACAGCGTCCGCACGTCCGCCTGCTCGACGATCCGGCCGTGGTACATCACCGCCACCTGGTCGGCCAGGTCAGCCACCACGCCCATGTTGTGGGTGATCAGTACGATCGCGGTGCCGAACTCCTCGGGCAGCCGCCGCAGCAGGTCCAGGATCTCGGCCTGCACCGTGACGTCCAGGGCCGTGGTCGGCTCGTCGGCGATCACCAGCCCCGGGTTGAGCACCAGCGCCTGGGCGATGACGATGCGCTGCTTCTGCCCGCCGGAGAACTGGTGCGGGTAGTGCTTGGCGCGCTCCTCCGGGTCGGGGATGCCGACCCGGCGCAGCACGTCGACCGCCTCGCGGTGGGCCTCGGCACGGGTCAGCCGGCGGTGGGCGCGCAGGCCCTCGGCGATCTGCCAGCCCACCGGGAACACCGGGTTCAGGGCGGTGGACGGCTCCTGGAACACCATGGCCGCGTCGCGGCCGCGGACCTCGCGCAGCCGGGAGGGGCTCAGCGAGAGCACGTCGGACGATGCGGCGTCGTCGTTGCGGCGCAGGACGACGGCGCCCGACGCCAGCGCTGTCTCGGGCAGCAGCCCGAGGATCGACCGCGCCGTCACCGTCTTGCCCGATCCGGACTCGCCGACGATGGCGAGCACCTGACCGGGCTCGACCCGCAGGCTGACGCCCCGGACCGCCGCGACGTCGCCCGCGTCGGTGGCGAACGTGACCTTCAGGTCCCGGACGTCGATGACGGGCTCCTGCGCGCTCATCGGGCACCTCCCGTCGTCTCGTCGTGCGAAGCCGCCTCGTCGGCCACCGGCGGCGCGTCCAGCAGATCGGCCTCGACCACGTCCACCTCGGACTGCACGGCCGCCCGTGCGCCGCGCCGACCGGCCGCGCGCCGCGTCCGCAGCCGCGGGTCGGCCAGGTCGTTGAGCGACTCGCCCACCAGCGTCACACCGAGCACCGTGAGCACGATGGCGACGCCGGGGAACACCGACGTCCACCAGATGCCGCTGGTCACGTCGGACAGCGCCTTGTTCAGGTCGTAGCCCCACTCGGCCGCCGCGGACGGCTCGATGCCGAACCCGAGGAAGCCCAGGCCCGCCAGCGTGAGGATCGCCTCGGAGCAGTTGAGCGTGACGATCAACGGCAGCGTCCGCACCGAGTTGCGCAGCACGTGGCGCACCATGATCCGGGCCGGCGGCGTGCCGATCACCTTGGCGGCCTCGACGAACGCCTCCGCCTTGACGCGCACCACCTCGGACCGCACCACGCGGAAGTACTGCGGCACGAAGACGACGGTGATGGAGATGGCGGCGGCGAGGATGCCGCCCCACATCGACGACTGCCCCCGGCTGATCACGATCGCCGCGACGATCGCCAGCAGCAGCGACGGGAAGGCATAGATCGCGTCCGCGACCACCACCAGCACGCGGTCGATCCAGCCGCCGAAGTACCCGGACACCAGGCCGAGGAAGATGCCGAGGAAGATCGACAGCACCACGGCGGCGATCATCACCAGCAGGGCCGTGCGGGTGCCCCACACCACCCGGGAGAGCACGTCGTAGCCCCCGACGGTGGTACCGAGCAGGTGGGCGGCGGACGGCGCCTTCTGGGCGCCGAACGCGACCGAGCCGCTGCGCAGCTGCGAGCCGCCGTACGGCGCGATCAGCGGCGCGAAGACCGCCGTGACCAGGAAGATCCCGGTGATCACCACGCCGGTGACCAGCATGCCGCGCTGCAGCCCGACGCTGGTGCGCAGCTGGCGCACCACGGGCAGCCGCTTCCAGAGCGGGCCACGGCTCGGCAGGGCGTCGACGGGGATGTCGGCCGGGTCGGCCGGGGTGTCGTCGGGGACGGAGACGTCGGCGGTCATCAGTAACGGATCCTCGGGTCGACCAGGGCGGCGATGACGTCGACCACGAAGTTGGTCACCGCCACGATGACGGCGAGCAGGGCCACCATGCCCTGCACCGCCACGAAGTCCCGGGCCAGCAGGTACTGCACCAGCTGGAAGCCCAGGCCCTTCCACTCGAACGTCGTCTCGGTCAGCACCGCACCGCCCAGCAGCAGGGCCACCTGCAGACCGATCACGGTGATGATCGGCACCAGCGCCGGCCGCCAGGCGTGCGTGCGCAGCAGCCGCCGCTCCGAGACGCCGCGGGAGCGGGCCGCCTCGACGTAGCCGGTCTGCAGCGTGCCGATCACGTTGGTGCGGACCAGGCGCAGGAACACCCCGGCGGTCAGCAGGCCGAGGGCCACGGCGGGCAGCACCGCGTGCTGCAGCACGTCCCCGACCACCGCAGGGTCGCCGGTGGAGATCGCGTCGACCAGGTAGATGCCCGTGCCGGCGCCCTGCGTCTTCATGGTGAGGATCGAGCGCGTCGTCGCTCGACCCGCCACCGGCAGCACGTTGAGCCACACGGCGAACACGAGCTTGAGCACCATGCCGGCGAAGAACACCGGGGTGGCGTAGGCGAGGATCGCCGAGACGCGCAGCACGGCGTCGGGGCCCTTGTCCCGCCGCGCCGCGGCGATGCGGCCCAGCGGGATGCCGATGAGGAACGCCACCACCAGGGCGTACACGGCGAGCTCCAGCGTCGCCGAGCCGAACGTGGTGAGCACCTGCGTCACCGGACGGTGGTCGGTGATCGTGGTGCCGAAGTCGCCGCGGGCGATGCCGGACACGTACTGCCAGTACTGCACCAGGATCGGCCTGTCGTACCCGGCGGCGTGGATCCGCTCCTTCAGCTGCTCCGGCCCCAGCCGGCCGCCCAGCGCCGCTGTGATCGGGTCACCGGTCGACCGCATCAGCACGAACACGACGGTGACCAGGATCAGCACCGTGGGGAAGATCAGCAGGAACCGCACCAGCAGGTAGCGGCCCAGCCCGCCGCCGCGGTGGCGGGACGCCCCGGCGGCCGGGGCAGGGTCGGCGGCGGGCTCAGCCGTCGCCACGTCGGTTGTGGACACGAGGACCTCGAGGAAGCAGGCGGCGCGATGCCGCGCGGACGTGCTGGAGGACGGGCAGGGCGGCGGCCCCCTCGACGTGCGAGGGGACCGCCCCCGTCAGCCGGGAGTCGTCCGTCAGCTCTTGGACAGGGCGCCGTAGCGGAACTTGAAGGACGCGTCGAGCGTGTCCTTCGCACCCTGCACGTTCTTGCCGACAACCGCGACCTGGGCACCCTGCAGCAGCGGCACGGTGGACAGGTCCTTGGCCACCGTGTCCTGGATCTTCTGGATCAGGGCGGTCCGGGCCGACGCGTCCGTCGTGGTGGCCTGCTGCTGGATCAGCTGGTCCACCGTCGGGTTGTCGTAGTGGTTCTTCAGGAAGCCGCCCTGCAGGAAGAACGGCGTCAGGTAGTTGTCGGCGTCCGAGTAGTCCGGGAACCAGCCGAGCTGGTACTCCGGGTAGACGTCGGACGTGCGGTCCTTGGAGTACTGCTGCCACTCGGTGCTCTGCAGGTTCACCTTGAACAGGCCCGAGCTCTCGAGCTGGTCCTTGAGCAGGGCGTACTCGTCCGCGGACGACGGGCCGTAGTGGGCCGGCGTGTACTGCAGGTTCAGCGTGACCGGGGTGGTGACGCCGGCGTCGGACAGCGCCTTGGTCGCCTTGTCCTTGTCCGGACCGCCCTTGCCGTCCCCGTACAGACCCTTGAGCGACTCGGTGGCACCGGTCAGACCCTGGGCGACGTAGGAGTAGAGCGGCGTGTAGGTGCCCTTGTAGACCTGGTCGGCGATCGCCTTGCGGTCGACGACGTCGGCGACGGCCTGACGGACCGCGAGAGCCTTGGCCGGGTCGGCCTCGGGGGTCTTCGCGCCGTACGGCTGGGTGTCGAAGTTGAAGACGATGTAGCGGATCTCGCCGCCGGGACCGTCGACCACTTGCACCTTGCCGTCCGAGCGCAGCGAGTCGATGTCCGTGGCCGACAGGCTGCGGAACGCGACGTCGATGTTGCCCTGCTGGATGTCCAGCTTCAGGTTCGACGAGTCCGCGAAGTACTGGACGGTGACGTTGGCCGTCTTCGGGGCGCCGTAGATGCCCTGGTAGTCCGGGTTGGCCTTGTACGAGACCAGCTCGTTGAGCGTGTAGCTGGTGATCACGTACGGACCGGCGAAGGCGTTCGCCTTGACGATGTCCGCGTCCGGGGTCAGCGCCGTCGGCGAGAACACCTTCTCGTCGACGATC
>NCKG01000365.1:0-1300 GCA_002279095.1 Cellulomonas sp. 14-74-6 | reverse complement strand
CGAGCTGCCCGCCGTGCAGGACCGGCCGGCCCTGTTCTCCACGTTCCTGATGTGGCTGCTCGCGGAGCTGTTCGAGGTGCTCCCGGAGGTCGGCGACCCAGAGAAGCCACGGCTCGTCTTCTTCTTCGACGAGGCGCACCTGCTGTTCGACGACGCCTCGCCGCAGCTCCTCGACCAGGTGGTCAGGACCGTGCGGCTGATCCGGTCCAAGGGCGTGGGCATCGTCTTCGTCACGCAGAGCCCCAAGGACGTGCCGGCCGACGTGCTCGGTCAGCTCGGGAGCCGTGTGCAGCACGCGCTGCGTGCCTTCACACCCGACGACGCGGCAGCGCTCCGCGCCGCGGCTCGCACCTACCCCACGTCCTCGTACGACCTCGAGCAGGTGCTCACGCAGCTGGGCACCGGCGAGGCGATCGTCACCGTGCTCGGGGAGACCGGCGCCCCGACACCCGTCGCGTGGACACGGCTGCGGGCGCCGCAGGCGTCGATGGGTGCCGCACCGGACGCCACCGTGCTCGGTGTGGTCGCGGCGTCTCCCCTCGCGGCGCGCTACGGCACGCCGGTCGACCGGCAGTCGGCGTACGAGCTGCTCACCGCCCGGGCCCAGGAGGCGGCAGCACGGGTCGCGGCCCAGCAGGAGGCCGCACAGCAGGAGAAGGACGCCGAGGCTGCGCGGCGCGAGGCGGACCGCGACGCCCGCTCGTCGTACCGCCCCAGGGCCAGGTCCCGGGCGGCGGACCCGCTGGACTCGTTCCTGCGGTCGGCCGGCACGCAGCTGGGACGCGAGCTGACCCGGACGCTGCTGGGCACGCTGCGCAGACGCTGACGCGTCAGCACCACCACCCAGCCGTCAGGGGTTGCCGACCCAGATCGCCGATGCGGCGACCTCACCGAGGTCGACCTGCTCCTGCCCACCGACGCTCGCGGACACGACGCCGGCGACGGAGTGCCGTGTCACGCTCACGGGAGCATCGAGGCCCAGCCCCCGGGCCGCGAGGTAGCGGAGCAGCTCGGGGTCGGCGTCGGAGATCCGGACCACCCGCCACTCCCCCGGCTCCACGTCCCAGAGCGTCCTGGCGGCCGGCACGTCCATCGACCCGTCGGGGCCGGGGATCGGGTCGCCGTGCGGGTCCCGGGTCGGGTGCCCCAAGTGAGTGGCGATGCGTTCGACGAACGTGTCCGAGACGGCGTGCTCGAGCACCTCGGCCTCGTCGTGCACCTCGTCCCACGCATAGCCGAGATGGGTGACCAGGAGGGTCTCCAGCAGGCGGTGCCGTCGCACCATCGCCAGCGCGTGCGC
>NCKG01000364.1:560-1864 GCA_002279095.1 Cellulomonas sp. 14-74-6 | reverse complement strand
GTCCTGCCCTGCTTGTGGCCGGCGTGGCGATGGTGGTGCTCGGCGCCCTGGCAGCGATCTGGCTGGTGTCCGCCTCGGGCCATCGCGTCCAAGTGGTGATGCTCGCGCGCGACGTGGCCTACGGCGACGTCCTGGCGGCTGGGGACCTGACGACCACCGCGGTCGCTGTCGACCCGGCAGTGGCAGTGATCCCCGCAGGGGCCGCCTACGAGCTCGTCGGGCAGACCGCGACCGCGAATCTCACCGCCGGCTCACTGCTCAACCGCGGCGAGGTCTCGGCGGCTGGTGTCCTCCAGTCCGGCGACGTGCTCGTCCCCCTGCCCCTGCCGGCAGGTCGGATGCCCGCCGGGGGCCTGGCTGCGGGGGAGCGGCTGCTGGTCGTCGATGCGCCGCCCGCAGGCGCGGATCCGCCGAGAACGGCGCCGAGCTCGGTTGAGGCGCGAGTGCTGCGCGTGGGCCGCCCGGATGTGAACGGCACGGCAGTCGTCGATGTCGTCGCCTCGACCGGTGATGGCGCGGCTCTGGCAACGCGTGCAGCGACCGGCCGGTTCTCGATCGTCGTGCTTCCGGCGGCGACGAAGTGAGCGTCATCGCGCTGACGTCCGCCCACGGTGCGCCGGGGGTCACCACGAGCGCTCTGGCCCTCGTTGCAGCGTGGGAGGTCGCGCGGCCGGGGCGGCGAGTGCTGCTGATCGACGCCGACCCGGCCGGCTCCGGCGTCCTTGTCGGCCCGCTGCGAGAGGGAGTGCCTGACACGGCGGGGGTCTCGCTGCTGGCGGCCACCCGCCCGCCGCTATCCGCTGAGCAGGTGATCGGGTGCTGCGTGGCTCTCGATGAGGGAGCGACGAGGATGGTGCTGCCTGGGGTAGCCGATCCCTTGCAGGCGCGGCCGCTCGCCGCGACCTGGGCTGCGCTCGTCGACGTGGCTCGAGAGCTGTCCATGCGCGGTGTCGACGTCGTCGTGGATGCCGGTCGGCTCGGGCACCGGCACGAGCCCACTCCGTGGCTGACCGAAGCCGACCTTCTCACGGTCGTCCTGCGTGGCGACGTGGCGGGGGTGGTGCCGGCCGCGGCTGCAGCGCGAACGCTGACCATGCTGCGCGCCGAGCGATCTGTGCCGACCGCCCTCGTCGTCGACTCCGGCTCCTACTCGGTCTCGGAGGTGGCGTCCGCAGTCGGGGTGCGTGAGGTCATGACGATCGCGCACGACGAGCGCGCCGCCCGCTCGGTGGCCGCCGGCCTGGCACGGGGGATGCGACTGGACCGATCACCCCTCATGCGGACGGCTCGCTCGGTCGTCGAAC
>NCKG01000364.1:0-469 GCA_002279095.1 Cellulomonas sp. 14-74-6 | reverse complement strand
GGGAATGACGGACCTCGGCGAACGTGTCGGCACCGTGCCCGGCCTGGGCGAGTGGTACCTGCCGACAACTATCCCTGGGCTCACGGCAGGCGAGCCGGTGCTGCCGGTGGCGGACCCGCTCGTCGTGCGCCAGGTGCGCGCGGTGGTCGCGGAACGGCTCGCCGAGCGGCTGCAGTCCCGGCCGGTTGAGTCCGGAGAGGCGCGGCGTGAGCTGGCCCGGTCGCTGGTGGCGGCGGAGCTGGGCGATCGCGGTCGGGATCGGGTGCGCGGCGGTGAGGAGCCGTGGCCGGTCGAGGTGGAGATGGCCACCGGCCGGGCCGTGATGGCCGCCCTGTTCGGTCTCGGGAGGCTGCAGCCGCTGATCGACGACCCCGCCGTGGAGAACATCGAGGTCGACGGCTACGACCAGGTGTGGGTCTCGTACGCTGACGGTCGCGACGAGCGGCACCCGCCGGTGGCTGAGTCCGAC
>NCKG01000062.1:0-9064 GCA_002279095.1 Cellulomonas sp. 14-74-6 | reverse complement strand
GTATCTGTATCTGAGGGCCCCACTCGTCGCGGTGTTCGTGTTGGCCCGCCCCACACTTGAAGCGACGAGAAGAGCAACCCCTCATGATGAACAACCAGCGCCCCTCCGCGATGCCGGTCCACAAGTACCGGCCGTTCCACGAGCAGATCCGCGTGGACCTGCCCGATCGCACCTGGCCCTCCGCCCGCATCACGAAGGCGCCGCGCTGGTGCGCGGTCGACCTGCGCGACGGCAACCAGGCCCTCATCGACCCGATGTCGCCCGAGCGCAAGCGCGTCATGTTCGAGCTGCTCGTCGGCATGGGCTACAAGGAGATCGAGGTCGGCTTCCCGTCGGCGAGCCAGACCGACTTCGACTTCGTGCGCCAGCTCATCGAAGAGGACCTGATCCCCGACGACGTGACGATCCAGGTGCTGACGCAGTGCCGCGAGCACCTGATCGAGCGCACGTACGAGGCGATCGCAGGGGCCAAGCAGGCGATCGTGCACTTCTACAACTCGACCTCGGTGCTGCAGCGGCGCGTCGTGTTCAACGCCGACGAGGACGGCATCCTCGACATCGCGGTGTCCGGCGCGCGGTTCTGCAAGAAGTACGAGGAGCTGGTCCCGGACACCGAGGTGTTCTACGAGTACAGCCCCGAGTCGTACACCGGCACCGAGCTGGAGTACGCGGTGCGGGTGTGCAACGCCGTGCTGGACGAGCTCGAGCCGACCCCGGACCGGAAGGTGATCATCAACCTGCCGGCGACGGTGGAGATGGCCACGCCGAACGTCTACGCCGACTCGATCGAGTGGATGGGCCGGCACCTGCACCACCGCGAGAACGTGGTGCTGTCGCTGCACCCGCACAACGACCGGGGTACCGCCGTCGCCGCCGCCGAGCTGGGCTACCTGGCCGGTGCCGACCGCATCGAGGGCTGCCTGTTCGGCAACGGCGAGCGGACCGGCAACGTCGACCTGGTCACGCTCGGGATGAACCTGTTCAGCCAGGGGATCGACCCGCAGATCGACTTCTCCGACCTGCCGCACGTGCGGTCCGTCGTCGAGCACTGCAACCAGCTGCAGGTGGCGGAGCGCCACCCGTACGGCGGCGACCTGGTGTTCACCGCGTTCTCCGGCTCGCACCAGGACGCGATCAAGAAGGGCCTGGCGGCGATGGAGGCGGACGCCGCGGCGGCGGGCACCACCACCGACCAGCTCGAGTGGGCCGTGCCGTACCTGCCGGTCGACCCCAAGGACGTCGGCCGGTCGTACGACGCGATCATCCGGGTGAACAGCCAGTCCGGGAAGGGCGGCATCTCCTACCTGATGAAGTCCGAGCGGGACCTGGACCTGCCGCGCCGGCTGCAGATCGAGTTCTCGCAGGCCGTGCAGCGGCACACCGACACGCACGGCACCGAGGTCACCGCGGACGACCTGTGGCGGATCTTCGTGGACGAGTACCTGCCGGTGGAGATGGCCGCGGCGGCTCGCCCGCGGCAGGGCGGCGGCGCGGGCGACGAGCCCGGGCAGCCGCTCGACCCGTGGGGCCGGTTCTCGCTGCGCGGGACGCGGGCGACCAGCACCGAGGGCGGTGAGGACCACCTCGAGGTGGACGTCGTCGACCGCGGCGTCGAGCGGACCCTGGTCGGCAACGGCAACGGACCGGTGGCGGCGTTCGTCGCGGCGCTGCGCTCCGTCGGCGTGGACGTGGCCGTCATGGACTACGCCGAGCACGCGCTGTCGTCGGGCGGGGACGCCACGGCGGCCGCCTACGTCGAGTGCGCCGTGGGCGGGGACATCCTGTGGGGCGTCGGCATCGACCCGTCGATCACCACGGCCTCGCTCAAGGCGATCGTCTCCGCGGTGAACCGGCAGCAGCGCTGACGTCGTTGCCCCTCCCGGCACCGACGCGCCGCGTCCGCAGCGACCCGGTGCGTCGGTGGTCCGGGGGAGAATGACCCGGTGAGCCTCTACCGCGACGAGGCGATCGTGCTGCGCACCCATCCGCTGGGGGAGGCCGACCGCATCGTCACCCTCCTGACCCGCACGCACGGCAAGGTGCGCGCGGTCGCCAAGGGGGTCCGGCGCACCACGTCCCGGTTCGGTTCGCGGCTCGAGCCGTTCATGCACGTGGACGTGCAGCTGAGCACCGGACGGTCCCTGCACATGGTCACCCAGGTGGAGACCCTCGGGGCGTACGGCCGGCCGGTGTGCGAGGACTACGCGCTGTACACCGCCGGCACGGTGATGCTCGAGACGGCCGACCGGCTGGTGGAGGCGGAGCACGAGCCGGCGGTGCAGCAGTACTGGCTGCTGGTGGGCGCCGTGCGGGCGCTCGCCGGCCGGGAGCACGCCCCCGGCCTGGTGCTCGACAGCTACCTGCTGCGGGCGCTGTCGGTGGCAGGGTGGGCGCCCAGCTTCGCCGACTGCGCCCGGTGCGGGGCGGCAGGCCCGCACCACTCGTTCGCCGTCGCGATGGGCGGTGCGGTGTGCAACGCCTGCCGGCCGGCGGGCGCCGCGGCACCGGCGCCGGAGACGTTCGCCCTGCTCGCCGCCCTGCTGGTCGGTGACTGGTGCACGGCGGACGGCAGCGCCGAGCGGCACCGCGCCGAGGGCAACGGGCTGGTGGCGGCGTTCAGCCAGTTCCACCTCGAGCGACGGCTGCGGTCGCTGCCGATGGTGGAGCGCGTCTAGTGGCCGCCGCGCGCACCCCCGTCCCACCGCCCCCGCACCCGTCCGGCGCCAGGCCGCCCGCGATCCCGCGCGAGCTGGTGCCGCGCCACGTCGCAGTGGTGATGGACGGGAACGGCCGGTGGGCCAACGCCCGTGGCCTGCCGCGGACGGCCGGGCACGCAGCCGGTGAGGCGTCGCTGCTCGACGTGGTCGCCGGCGCCATCGAGGTGGGCGTCGAGTACGTGTCGGCGTACGCCTTCTCCACCGAGAACTGGTCGCGGTCACCCGACGAGGTGCGGTTCCTCATGGGGTTCAACCGCGACGTGCTGCACCGGCGGCGCGACCTGATGGACTCGTGGGGCGTGCGCGTGCGCTGGGCCGGCCGCCGGCCGCGGCTGTGGCGGTCGGTGATCTCCGAGCTCGAGCGGGCCGAGGAGCAGACGAGGGACAACACCGTCTGCACGCTGACGATGTGCGTCAACTACGGAGGCCGGGCGGAGATCGCCGATGCCGCGCGCGCCATCGCCCTCGAGGTCGCCGCCGGACGGCTCGACCCGAAGAAGGTGAGCGAGAAGACGATCCAGCGGCACCTGGACGAGCCGGACCTGCCCGACGTCGACCTGTTCGTGCGATCGTCCGGCGAGCAGCGCACGTCGAACTTCATGCTGTGGCAGGCGGCCTACGCCGAGCTGGTGTTCCTCGACGAACCGTGGCCCGACGTGGACCGTCGGCACCTGTGGCGGGCCGTGGAGACGTACGCGCGCCGTGACCGGCGCTACGGCGGCGCCGTGGACGCACCGGCGACGACCTAGCGCGTCGGTGGTCGACCTGGCGGCGCCCGCCCCCGTCGTGCCGCGAGCACACCCCCGTCTCGCCCGATCCGGCGATCTTGCCGAAGACGAGAATCATTTTTAACGGAGCGTTCGGAGGAACGTTGCCGCAGGCCGGTAGCCTGGGGCGGCTGTTCCCGCGGCACCCAGCCGCGGGCCCCCGACCCAGGAGTGCTCACCGTGGCCGCACCGTCCCGCCTCGACAACGCCATCGCCCTCGCCAAGCGGCGCGGCTTCGTGTTCCCGAGCGGCGAGATCTACGGCGGGACGAGGTCGGCGTGGGACTACGGGCCGCTCGGCGTGGAGCTGAAGGAGAACATCAAGCGGCAGTGGTGGCGGTTCATGGTCACCAGCCGTGAGGACATCGTCGGCCTCGACTCCTCGGTGATCCTGCCGCGGCAGGTGTGGGTCGCCTCCGGTCACGTCGGCGTGTTCACCGACCCGCTCACCGAGTGCCTGCACTGCCACAAGCGGTTCCGTGAGGACCAGCTGATCGAGGAGTTCACCGAGCGAAAGGGCCACGAGCCGGAGGGCGGGCTCGCCTCGGTGCCGTGCCCCAACTGCGGCACCAAGGGGCAGTGGACCGAGCCGCGCGACTTCAACATGATGCTCAAGACCTACCTCGGCCCGGTCGAGGACGAGTCCGGGCTGCACTACCTGCGGCCCGAGACCGCCCAGGGCATCTTCGTCAACTTCGCCAACGTGCTGACGGCCGCTCGCAAGAAGCCGCCGTTCGGCATCGGCCAGATCGGCAAGTCGTTTCGCAACGAGATCACCCCGGGCAACTTCATCTTCCGCACGCGCGAGTTCGAGCAGATGGAGATGGAGTACTTCGTCGAGCCGGGCACCGATGAGACGTGGCACCAGTACTGGATCGACACGCGCACCGACTGGTACGTCGGCCTCGGCATCGCCCGGGACAACCTGCGGCACTACGAGCACCCCAAGGAGAAGCTGTCCCACTACTCGAAGCGGACCGTGGACATCGAGTACCGGTTCGGGTTCCAGGGCAGCGAGTGGGGCGAGCTCGAGGGCATCGCCAACCGGACCGACTTCGACCTGTCGACGCACTCGAAGCACTCGGGTGCCGACCTGTCGTACTTCGACCAGGGCCGCGGTGAGCGGTACGTGCCGTACGTCATCGAGCCGGCTGCCGGCCTGACGCGGTCGCTGATGGCCTTCCTGGTCGACGCGTACACCGAGGACGAGGCGCCCAACACGAAGGGCGGCGTGGACACCCGCGTCGTGCTGAAGCTCGACCCGCGCCTCGCACCCGTGAAGGCCGCGGTGCTGCCCCTGTCGCGCAACGAGCAGCTGTCGCCCAAGGCCCGCGACCTGGCCGCCGAGCTGCGCCGGGCGTGGAACGTCGACTTCGACGACGCCGGCGCCATCGGCCGTCGGTACCGCCGCCAGGACGAGATCGGTACGCCGTTCTGCATCACGGTCGACTTCGACACCCTCGAGGACGACGCCGTGACCATCCGCCACCGCGACGACATGTCGCAGCAGCGCGTCGGGCTCGGTCACGTGTCGGAGTACCTCGCGCAGCGGCTGATCGGCGCCTGAACCGGGTCGTTCGAGCCACCGGCCGGGCATGACATCCGTCATACCCAGCCGGTGACGCGCGGCGTGGGCCGCTGACCTGGTACGTCGCCAGGATCGATGCACGACCTTCACCGAGACCTCCCTCCGGCCACGTGCGGCCGGGACGCCCCGCCGGCGATCGACCTGCGCGGGCTGCACAAGTCGTTCGGCTCCGTGCACGCCGTCGACGGCATCGACCTGGCCGTCGAGCCGGGCGAGGTCGTCGCCTTCCTCGGGCCGAACGGCGCGGGCAAGACGACGACGACCGACCTGCTGCTCGGGCTGTCCGTCCCGGACGCCGGCAGGGTGCAGGTGCTCGGCGCCGTGCGCAGCTACCCGTCGGCCGCGATGGGCAAGACGGGTGGCGGACGCGGGCGGAGGCAGTCCGCCGCGCCCAGGGGAACGGGTGGCTGCTGGGCTGAGTCGCGGGTCCGCGACGCGGGCGCCGGGGGCGTCTGCGTTCACCGAGCGGGCGGCCGGCGGCGCTGCCAGAGTGGGGCCGTAGATCCGCATCGTGCGCAGGAGGTCCATCGTGTCCCGTGTCGTGCACTTCGAGATCCACGCGGACGACGTCGCCCGGGCCCGGGAGTTCTACGGGTCGGTGTTCGGCTGGCAGTTCCAGAACTGGTCGGGCGTGGCGGACGACGAGTACTGGGGCGTCACCACCGGCGGGGGCGACCAGGCCGGCATCGACGGGGGGCTGCTGAAGCGGCGAGCCCCTGCGCCGGCCGCGGAGCAGGGTCCGAACGCGTTCGTCTGCACCGTCCAGGTGGACGACTTCGACGCCACCGCCGCGGCGATCGAGGCCGCCGGGGGCCGCGTCGCGCTGCCCAAGTACGCCCTGACCGGCATGGCGTGGCAGGGCTACTTCCTCGACCCCGAGGGCAACACGTTCGGTATCCACCAGGCCGATCCCGAGGCCCGGTAGCCGCTCGGACCTCGTCGCGACACCCGACGGCCGCGCACCCGGTGGCCGGCCCGCCGGGCGGCGGTTGTCCACGGCCGGATGCGACACTGGACGGCATGCCCCCGGTCCTCGACGACGCCGACGCACGCCCGGCCGCCCCGACGGTCGGTGCCGTGCTGCCTCCGCTGCACATCGGTCCGATCGTCGTGGACACCCCCGTGGTGCTCGCGCCGATGGCCGGCGTGACCAACGCGGCGTTCCGGCGGCTGTGCCGCGAGTCGGGTGCCGGCCTGTACGTCGCCGAGATGGTCACCAGCCGGGCCCTCGTGGAGCGCAGCCCGGAGTCGTTCCGCATCATCGACTTCGCACCGGACGAGCGCCCCCGCTCGGTGCAGGTGTACGGGGTCGACCCGACGACGGTCGGCGCCGCGGTGCGGATGCTCGTCGAGGAGGACCGCGCCGACCACGTCGACCTGAACTTCGGCTGCCCCGTGCCGAAGGTCACCCGACGTGGCGGGGGAGCGGTGCTGCCCTGGAAGCGAGACCTGTTCTCGTCCATCGTGCAAGCGGCCGTCGCAGCCGCCGCGCCGGCCGGGGTCCCGGTGACGGTGAAGATGCGCAAGGGGGTCGACGACGACCACCTGACCTATCTGGAGGCGGGGCTGCGTGCTCAGGACGCCGGCGTGGCGGCGGTCGCACTGCACGGGCGCACGGCGGCCGACTACTACTCGGGGACGGCCGACTGGGATGCCGTCGCGGCGCTCAAAGCCACCGTGACCGACATCCCGGTGCTGGGCAACGGCGACATCTGGTCGGCGGAGGACGCCTTGGAGATGGTGGCGCGCACCGGGGTGGATGGCGTGGTGGTGGGCCGTGGCTGCCAGGGGCGCCCGTGGCTGTTCGCCGACCTCGCTGCTGCCTTCGCGGGTTCCGACGTTCGCGTCCGACCCAGCCTGGGCGAGGTGGCCGCGGTGGTCCGGCGCCACGCGGAGCTGATGGTCGAGACATTCGGTGAGGAGTCGAAGGCACTGCGCGAGATGCGCAAGCACATGGCCTGGTACTTCAAGGGATACGTCGTCGGCGGTGGGCTCCGGGCCCGGCTGGCCATGGTCTCGACCCTCGCCGAGCTCGACGAGCTGCTGGGCATGCTGGACCAGCACCAGCCGTATCCCGGCGCCGCTGCAGAGGGGCAACGCGGGCGTGCCGGGTCTCCCAAGCGCCCGCACGTACCGGACGGCTGGCTGGACTCGCGCGAGCTGTCGGAGGAGTTCCGGCGCACGCTGCGCGAGGCCGAGCTGTCCGTCTCCGGCGGCTGAGGCGGTTCCCACGTCTCAGACGCGGCGGTCGGCGAGGGCGCGGGCCTTCGCATCGGCCTCACGTCGCGTCACGGACCGACCGCCGATACCCGACGTCGCCACTGCGAGCCCGGCCACTGCCGAGACGAGGGCCAGCGCGGACGGTGTCGGAAGCCCGTCGAGCGTCCCGTGAGCTGGCCGGCCAGGAGCCGCACCTCACGCGAACGCGGGCGTCGTGAGCGGCGGTCAGGAGAGGGTGGGAGTGGTCGGCGAGCTGGTGCTGGCGCGCCGTTCCCAGGCCTGGGAACGGCGCGCCGCAGCGCAGCCTCAGGCGGTGACGGCCCAGACCGTTGTGGCGGACGGCACGGACAGCGCGTCCCCCTCGCCGGCCAGCAGCGGCCCCGAGGCGACCAGGACTCGGGCGCCGTGCGGCAGCGGGACCGGCTCGGCGCCCAGGTTCGCGACCACCAGCACGTCCCGGGCGGCGAAGGCGAGGACCGACTCGTCGGCGCAGACGTCCGGTGCCCATGCCATGTCCCCGGTTCCGAGGTCGTGCTCCCGCCGCAGGCGCAGCGCCGTCCGGTACAGCTCGTACGTGGACCCGGCGCGGCCGCGCTGGACGTCCACCGCCAGGTGGGCCCACACCTCGGGCTGGGGCAGCCAGGTTGCGCCCGTCGGCGAGAAGCCGAACGCGGGCGCCGTCGAGCGCCACGGCAGCGGCACGCGGCACCCGTCGCGACCGAGCTCCTCGCCACCGGTGCGGAAGAACGCCGGGTCGGTGCGGACGGACTCGTCGAGCTCGGTGTGGTCGGGCAGACCGAGCTCCTCTCCCTGGTAGAGGTAGGCGGAGCCGGGGAGCGCCAGGACGAGCAGCGTCGCGGCACGGGCGCGACGCAGGCCCAGGTCGGCGTCCGGCTGCACGTCCTTGGGGCCGATGCCGTTGGGCCGGCTCTTCGGGTCGGGTAGCCCCAACCGCGACGCATGCCGCACGACGTCGTGGTTCGACAGGACCCACGTCGTCGGAGCGCCGACTGCGTCGTTGGCCGCGAACGAGGACTCGATGACCCGCCGCAGCCGGAGGGCGTCCCAGCCCGCGACGAGCACGTCGAAGTTGAACGCCTGGTGCAGCTCGTCGGGCCGGACATAGCGGGCGAGCCGCGGGAGCGGGTCGACCCACGCCTCCGCGACCATGACGCGGTCACCGGGGTACTCCTCGAGCACCCGCCGCCACGCGCGGAAGATCTCGTGCACGCCCTCCTGGTCGAACATCGGGTTCGCGCCCCCCGGCGCCGTCCCCTGCTCATCGCCCTCGATCATCGCCACGTGGCCAGCCCAGTCCGGCAGGCCCGCGGCCTTGATCATGCCGTGCGCGACGTCCACCCGGAACCCGTCCACGCCGCGGTCCAACCAGAAGCGAAGCACGTCCTCGAACTCGGCGCGGACCTCAAGGTTCTCCCAGTTGAGGTCCGGCTGCCGGGAGTCGAACAGGTGCAGGTACCACTGGCCCGGGCGGCCGTCCGGCTCGGTGACCCGCGTCCACGCACGGCCCCCGAAGACCGACTCCCAGTTGTTCGGCGGCAGCTCGCCGTGCTGCCCGCGGCCGTCTCGGAACAGGTACCGGTCGCGCTCCGGGGAGCCCGGCGCCGCGATGCGGGCGGCCCGGAACCAGGGGTGCTCGTCGGAGGTGTGGTTCGGGACCAGGTCGACGATCACCCGCAGGCCCAGCCGGTGCGCCCGCTCGAGCAGCGCGTCGGCGTCGGCGAGCGTGCCGAACAGGGGGTCGACGTCACGGTA
>NCKG01000363.1:0-1309 GCA_002279095.1 Cellulomonas sp. 14-74-6 | reverse complement strand
TGCAGGATCAGCGCCGTCTCCGGGTGCACGGACGGCATCACCAGCCCGATGCTTCCGAGGATCCGTCCGGTCAGTACGACGCCGTCCTTCTGCCACGGCGCCGGGTTCGCGTGCAGCCCGCGCAGGCTGAGCGGCTCGATCTCGACCCGATAGCGGCGGTCCTCGTCCAGGCCGGGAAGGCGGATCCGGCCGGCACTCGCGGTCGTGCCTGCGGCGAGCGCCGTGAACAGATAGAGCGCTCGATCCCCGTCGCCGGCGACGACGCCCTGCAGTGCGAACGCGGGGTCCGGCGCGTCGACGCGCACCATGGTCCCGTCGTGCAGCAGCGCGCGTTCCCGCTTGTGCAGCGCGATCCAGTCGGCGAGCTGCGCACGCTCGTCCTCGGTCCAGCCGCGGATGTCCGCCTCCACGCCGAGGTGCCCGAACAGCGCCACCGAGGCGCGGAACGACAGCGTGTGGGTCCGCCCTGTGACATGCGACGGCGCCGAGGCGATGTGCGCGCCGATGAGTTCCGGCGGGATCAGCTGCGCCGTCCAGGTGTTGATCCGCTGCCGCTCGCGCGGATCGTTGTCGTCGGATCCCCATACGCGATCGGTGCGCTCCAGCACACCCAGGTCGACCCGACCGCCGCCGGAGGAGCAGGACTCGATCTCGAGTCCTGGATGGCGCTGCTTGAGGTCGTCGACGAGACGGTAGAACGCGGCGGTCTGGCCGTGCACGCCCGGTGTGCGACGCGGCCCCGTGCCCGCCTCGACGAGATCGCGGTTGTGATCCCACTTGAGATAGGCGATGTCGTACTCCTCGAGGAGGGCGAGCAGGGCGTCCCGGATATGGGCGTAGCAATCGGGGTTCGCCAGGGCCAGCACCTGCTGGTTGCGGCCGGTCAGCGGCCACTCCGAGCGTGCCGACATGATCCAGTCGGGGTGCGCGCGGGCGAGGTCCGAGTCGGGGTTCACCATCTCCGGCTCGACCCACAGCCCGAACTGCATGCCGAGGCTGCGCACATGGTCGATGAGGGGGTGCAGCCCGTGCGGCCAGACATCGGCCGACACGGTCCAGTCGCCGAGGCCTGCGTGGTCGTTGCGACGTGCGCCGAACCAGCCGTCGTCGAGCACGAAGCGCTCCACGCCGACTGCGGCGGCCGCATCCGCGAGCTCGATGAGGTCCTTCTCGTTCTGCCGGAAGTAGACGGCCTCCCAGACGTTGAGCGTGACCGGGCGCGCCGAGCGGGGGTGCTGCGGCCGTGCCCGCATCATCCGGTGGGACTGCACGGCCAGCGCGTCGAGGCCTCGTCCGTAGAACCCGTACA
>NCKG01000061.1:0-9087 GCA_002279095.1 Cellulomonas sp. 14-74-6 | reverse complement strand
GGATGCACGCGCGCCTGATGGAGCGTCTGCGGGCCGAGAAGGCCGCCGGGGGCGCGGTCCTGGTCGCGACCCACGACCCCGCGCTGGTGCGCAGCGTGGCCGACCGCGCGCTGCACGTCGACGAGGAGCGGTGCGAGCTGCTGTCGGCCGAGGACGGGGCTGCGCTGATCGCCCAGGTGCCGGCGTGACCTCGCCCGAGGCGGTCGACGGCACGCCCGCGGTCCTGCCCGGGGAGCGCGCCGAGCTGCCGTCCGCTCAGGCGGTCCGACGTTTCACCGTGGCCGCGGGACGCACCAGGGCCGGCGCCGGCGTCGGTTCGCTGCTGTCGGACGTGTACTACGCCGTCATCATGCTGGCGATCGCCGTCGGCGTGGCGCTCGGTGTGGCGCAGCAGCTGCGCGTCGCGCTGCCGCCCGCCCCGGCCGTGGCGGCGCCGCGCGGGCTCAACCTGCCGACGCTGGTGACCGTCCTGGTCGCCGGCCTGGTCGGTGTGCTGGTCTCGTTGGCCGGTCGCCTCGGCCCGGTGGCTGCGGGCGGTGCCGAGGCCTCCTGGTGGCTGAGCCTCCCGGTCCCGCGTCGCGGCCTCCTCCGGCCGGCGGCTCGGCGGCTGCCGCTCGTCGCGGCCGCTGCGGGCGCGGTCGTCGTGGCCCTGCTCGACGCCGGTCTGCTCGCCGACGGCGGTGGCCGCATGCTGCGCGCCGCCGCTGCGGGCGCCCTCGGTTCGGTGCTGCTGGTCCTGCTGGCGGCCGTCGGGCAGTCGCTCGGTGTGGCCCGTCGGCACACCGCCCTGGTCGGTGACCTTCTGCTGGCCGCTGCCCCGCTGGTCGCGATCGGCCTGACGCTCGCGGGCACGCGGGTCGAGGCGCTCCCCGTCCCGTCGTGGCCGTTGCTCGTCGTCGCCGCGGTCGTGGTGGTCGGGCTGGCCGCGGTGGTGGACCGCCGGCTGGACCGCATGCCCGCGCGGACGCTGCGCGAGAGCGGCTCCGTGGTGACGCAGGCGGTCGGGGCCGTCGTCTCGATGGACTCGCGCGAGCTCGGCCGCGCGCTGTCCGCCGGCGGCGAGTCCCCGGCCCGGCGGCGCGTCTCACGACTCCGCACCGTCCGCGGCGCCACCAGCGCCCTGATCACCGCCGATCTGGTGCTGCTGCGGCGCTCGTCACGACACGTGGTCCAGCTGGTGGTCGCCGCCTTGGTGCCGCTGCTCGCCACCGTCGTGCCGCAGCTCGCGGCCCCGGCGGCCGTCCTGCTCGCACTGCTGCTGTCCGGCATGGTCGCGCAGAGCGCGACGGCCGAGGGCGCTCGTCGCGGCGAGATGGCGCCGGTGCTCGACCGCGCACTGCCGCTCGGGGCCAAGACGGTGCGTCGGCTGCGGATGGTGGTGCCGGGTGCGGTGATGCTCGTCTGGAACCTCGTCGTGTTCGCCGGGCTCGGGCGGTGGGCGGCGGACGTGCCCGGTTGGCTGGCGCTCGCCGTGGCCGGGACACCCGTCTGGGCCGCTGGTGCGGTGCGGGCGGCGTACCGACCGGCGCCCGACTGGAACAAGCCGCTGGTGTCCACGCCGATGGGCGCCCTGCCGACCGGGGTCGCCTCCGTGATCGCCCGTGGGCCGGACGTGCTGGTCCTCGGACTGCTGCCGACGTGGATCGCCGTCCTGCTGCGCACCGTGAGCCCCACGCTGCTCCTGGTGCAGGCCGCGCTGGCGGTCGTGGCCGTGCTGGTCTCGTCCTCCCTGGCGACGGGCGGCTTCATGGACTGGATGGCCCGCCAGCAGGAGCTCCTCGAGGAGGAGAAGAAGAAGACCGGCGCTCGCACGGGACGTCCGTGACCCGGATCGTCGCGGGCTCGGCCGGCGGGCGCACCCTCCAGGTCCCTCCGCGCGGAACCCGTCCCACCAGCGAACGCGTCCGGGAGGCGCTGTTCTCCCGGCTGGAGCACCGCGAGGCGGTGGTCGGCGCCCGCGTGCTCGACCTGTACGCCGGGTCCGGTGCGCTCGGCCTCGAGGCGGCGAGCAGGGGCGCGTCCACCGTGACGCTGGTCGAGGGGGCCCGTGCCGCTGCGGACGTGTGCCGTCGCAACGCGGCCACGCTGGGCCTCGCCGCGCGCGTGCGGGTGGTGGCGGAGCGCGTCGAACGGTTCGTCGCGCGCCCTGCCGCAGCGCCGTGGGACCTCGTGCTGCTGGACCCGCCCTACGACGCCCCCGCCGCCGTGCTCGACGACGTCCTCACCGCCCTGGTGCCGGCGCTGGCACCGGGCGCTGTGGTCGTCGTGGAGCGCTCTGCCCGAGGAGCCGGGCCTACGTGGCCGGACGGTCTCGTGGCGGACGGCGAGCGCGGCTACGGCGAGACCCACGTCTGGTTCGCCAGGGCGTCCTGACGGCGTTCGCGCACAGGCCCGGCGTAGGTTGGCACCGTGAGCCTCGCCGTCTGCCCCGGGTCCTTCGACCCCGTGACCCTTGGCCACCTGGACGTGGTGCGGCGCGCGCGGTCGATGTTCGACGAGGTGGTCGTCGCAGTCGCGCACAACTCCGCCAAGCGCCCTCTGCTCGGCGTGGACGAGCGTGTCCGGCTGGTGCGGGAAGCCGTGGCGGACCTGCCGGGGGTGCGTGTGGCCGCCACCGACGGGCTGCTCGCCGACTTCCTGCGTGAGACGGGTGCCGACGCCGTGGTCAAGGGTCTGCGCGGCGGCGCGGACGTCGACGCCGAGCTCGCCATGGCCTTGATGAACCGGCACCTGTCCGGCGTCGAGACGGTGTTCGTCCCGGGCGACACGGCACTGGCTCATATCGCGTCGTCCCTGGTGAAGGACGTGGCCCGGTACGGCGGGCGGATCGACGACCTCGTCCCCCCGGGTGTCGCCGAGGCGGTCCTGCGGGCGGTGGCGGCGGAGGGAGCCGGTGCCGGGGACGGTGCGGAGGTCGCGACGAGCTCCGACGGCCCGAGCGTGTCGGCAGCGACGGAGGTGACGCGATGAGCGAGATCGACGACCGCACGGGCGGTGTGCAGGGCGTGCTGGAGGCGTTGGCGGCCGCGGTGGAGCAGGCGCGCGCGATGCCCATGTCGTCCTCCGTGCTGGTGAACCGCGCGGAGCTGCTCGACCTCGTCGACCAGGCCCGTGCCGCGCTGCCCGCGCAGCTGACCAGAGCGGACGCCCTCCTGGCCGACGCCGACGCGGCGCGTGCCGACGCACGGTCCGAGGCCGAGGCGATCCTCGCTCGCGCCCGGGAGCAGGCCGACCGGCTCGTCGAGGCCGAGGCGATCACGGTCGAGGCGCGCCACCGTGCGGCCCAGCTGCTCGCCGACGCGCAGGAGCAGGCCGACGCACTGCGGCGCGATGCCGACGACTACTGCGACCGGCGCCTGGCGGACTTCGAGATCGACCTGGGCAAGGTGCTGAGCCAGGTGCAGGCCGGTCGCGCGAAGCTCGCGGGCCGGCTGGGTACCGCGGGCCAGTAGTCGCCGCGTTTTGGCGTGCCCTACCGGGTGCCGTAGAGTTGCCGGCTGGTCCTGCCGGTGGTGGTCCGGACCGAGATCGACGAGGGGACACCTGCCGTGCAGCGCCCTGGCCAGCTCGATCCCCGCTCGCCCCTGGTGCTGGACACGCACGAGCTGGGCCGGGCACCGGGGTCGATGCGACCCGAGCGCCGGACGGTGGCGGCCCCCGGCGGCCTCGGCACGGTGGTCATCGGCATCCCTGAGGGATCCGAACTCGAGCTGGACCTCCGGCTCGAGGCGGTGACGGAGGGGGTCCTGGTCTCCGGAACGGTTCGCGGCCAGGCCGTCGGGGAGTGCGTGCGCTGCCTGGACGAGGTGCTCGAGGATGTCGAGGTGCACCTGTCCGAGCTGTACGTGTACCCCGAACGTGCGGCGGTCGCGGTCCAGGACGGTGACGACGAGGAGGACGTGCGGGAGCTCGAGGGCGATCTGATCGACCTCGAACCCGCGCTGCGGGACGCGGTGGTGCCTGCGCTGCCGTTCCAGCCGGTTTGCCGGCCGGACTGCCCGGGCCTGTGCCCGCAGTGCGGTGCACACCTGGCGGACGACCCGGACCACACGCATGAGACGCTTGACCCCCGATGGGCTGCCCTGGGCGGCCTGGTCGGCCAGGATGACGAGACGAAAGAGAGCTAGCCGTGGCTGTTCCGAAGCGCAAGATGTCGCGCAGCAACACCCGGGCGCGCCGCTCGCAGTGGAAGACCACTGCCACGCCGCTCACCACCTGCCCGCAGTGCAAGGCTGACAAGCAGCCGCACGTCGCGTGCCCCTCCTGCGGCACCTACAACGGCCGGCAGTACGCCCAGGCCGTGCGCAGCGAGTTCGAGGGCGTCTGACCTCGCGCGGTGATCTCGTGATGAGCACCGCGGCCGATCAGCTGCTGACGAAGCTCGGGGTCCACCTGGACCCCGAGCTTCTCGTGCTTGCCTTGACCCACCGGTCCTTCGCCCACGAGGCGGGCGGCCTGCCGACCAACGAGCGCCTCGAGTTCCTCGGCGACTCGGTGCTCGGCGTGGTCGTCACGGAGCGGCTCTACCGAGAGCACCCCGACCACCCCGAGGGCGACCTCGCCAAGATGCGTGCGGCGACGGTGTCGCAGCGCGCCCTCGCGGGAGTCGCCCGAGAGCTGGACCTGGGCCGCTTCGTGCTGCTCGGCAAGGGTGAGCTCGCCACGGGTGGTGCGGACAAGGACTCGATCCTCTCGGACACCCTCGAGGCGATCTTCGGCGCCGTCTACCTCACCCACGGCCTGGAGACGGCGCGGGTGCTGGTGGACCGGCTGGTGGGACCGACCCTCACGCGGGCGGCGGACCTCGGAGCCGGGCTGGACTGGAAGACCTCCCTTCAGGAGCTCGCTGCCGCGCTCGGCATGGGCGCACCGGAGTACCTGGTCACGGGCGAGGGTCCCGATCACGCCCGCGTGTTCACCGCCCAGGTGGTGGTGGGCGGCGAGGTGCGCGGCACGGGTGTCGGCTCGGCGAAGAAGATCGCCGAGCAGGACGCGGCCGAGTCGGGTTATCTCGCCCTGGGCGCGCTTCGGGACGCCCAGGACGAGGCAGAGGCGCAGGCTGTGGCCGACGGCCGCACTCTCGGCGGCTGAGGCCGCTTGCCGGAGCTGCCCGAGGTCGAGACGGTCCGCGACGGCCTGGCGCGGCACATCGTCGGACGCACGGTCGCCAGGGTGCAGGTGCACCGCGACTACAGCGTCCGGCGGCACGACGGGGGACCGCTGGACTTCGCCGCGAGGCTGGCCGGACGGCCGCTGACGGCGGCGGTCCGGCGGGGCAAGTTCTTGTGGCTGCTGCTGGGGTCCGGCGACGACGCCCTGATGGCGCACCTCGGGATGAGCGGACAGCTTCGGGTGCACCCGCCGGGGGACGACGAGGCCGTCGAGCACCCGCACCTGCGCGTGCGGCTGCAGCTCGACGACGGGTCGCGGCTCGACTTCGTCGACCAGCGCACCTTCGGCCACCTGTCCGTGCCCGACCTCGTCCCCACGTCCGACGGCGGTGCCGGGGGTCTCGGCTCCGCACTGGCGGCGATACCCGCGCCGGCGGCGCACATCGCCCGTGACGTGCTGGACCCCGCGCTGGACCCGGCCGCCGTGGTGCACGCGATCCGCTCCCGCCGCACGGGCCTGAAGCGGGCGCTCCTGGACCAGACGCTGGTGTCCGGCATCGGCAACATCTACGCGGACGAGGGCCTCTGGCGTGCGGGGCTGCACTACGCCCGGCCGACGGCAGGCCTGCGCCGAGCCGACGGGCTGCGGCTGCTGGAGGCAGAGGCCGAGGTGATGCGCGAGGCGCTGGCAGCGGGCGGGACCAGCTTCGACGCGCTGTACGTCGCAGTGAACGGCGCCTCGGGGTACTTCGACCGGTCGTTGGCGGTCTACGGCCAGGCGGGTCGCCCGTGCCCCCGGTGCGGCACACCGGTGCGCCGGGAGGACTTCATGAACCGCTCGTCGTACCTGTGCCCCCGCTGCCAGCCGCGACCCAGGCAGCCGCACCTCTGACGGGAGCCGCGCCGGCCGCTACCGCTGCACGACGTTGCGCAACGGGCTGCCGGACACGAACCGCACCAGGTTGTCCGCGACCAGCTCGGCGGCGCCGACGGGCCGCCCACCCGCGGCGTGGGGGCTGATCAGCACCGACGGCTCGTCCCAGAGGGGTGAGTCGGACGGCAGCGGCTCGCTCTCGAACACGTCCAGCGCGGCGCCGGCCAGGCGACCTGCGCGCAGGGCCGCGACGAGCGCCTCCTCGTCGAGCGTCGCTCCACGGCCGACGTTGACCAGCAGCGCCCGCGGCGGCAGGAGGGCCAGTGCACCGGCGCCGATGGCGTGCCGGGTCGCGTCCGTGGCGGGCAGCAGCCCGATGAGCACGTCCGTACCCGGCAGCACCTCGCTCAGCGCGGCACGGGTGACCACCGGGAACCCGTGCCGGACGCCGGCCGCGGTCGCGATCCCGGTGACGTGGGCCCCGAGCGCCGCGAGGGCGGGTGCGAGGCGGGCGGCGATCGAGCCGAAGCCCCAGACCGCCACGTGGGCGTCCAGGAGCGTGCGCACCGAGCCCTCGGGGTGCAGCGGCTGCAACCCACCGAGCTCGGCCGCCCAGCGGTGCTGCCCCTGCGCGCGCACCAGGTCCGGCACGCGGCGGACCAGGGCAAGCGTCAGGGCGAGGGTGTGCTCGGCGACCGGCAGGTCGTGCAGGCCGCGGCCGGACGTGATCACCACCTCAGGACCGAACCCGGCGGCCAGCACGTCCTCCGGCCCGGCGGCCAGCGACTGCACCCAGCGCACCTTCGGCAGGCGCGCGGCGGCCTCGGCCAGCCACGCACGGGAGCTGCCCCAGACCACGAGCGCCTCCGCCTCGTCGGCCTCGACGGGCAGCGGTCGGTCGGCCGCGTAGCGGAAGGCCCGGACGTGTGCCGGAAGGACGGGTTCGCCGGCGAGTGTGTCCGGGAGCAGGACGATCGTCACAGGTCGCTACGATGCCACGGTGAGTTCCCCCGGGACTGCGGGCATCGACCGCCAACGCCCCATCAGCGTCATGATCGTCGACGACCACGAGGTCGTCCGCCGCGGCATAGCCGAGGTCGTCGAGCGAACGGACGGCATGACCGTCGTCGCCGAGGCCGGCTCCGTCGCCGACGGCGCCCGCCGGGCCGCGCTGGTGCGCCCGCAGGTGCTGCTCGTGGACCTGCAGCTGCCGGACGGGACGGGCATCGACCTGATGCGCGCCGTGCGCGAGACGCTGCCGGACAGCAAGGCCATCGTGCTGACGTCGTTCGACGACGACGACGCGGTGGCGCAGGCGCTCGACGCCGGCGCCGCGGCCTACCTGCTGAAGAGCGTGCGTGGCGCGGAGATCACCGACGTGATCCGCGCCGTCGCGGCCGGTCGGACGTTGCTGGACGAGCGGACCGTCACCCGCCGGCGGGCCGGTCACGAGGATCCGACGGAGAACCTGACGCCGAGCGAGCTGCGGGTGCTGGACCTGATCGGTGACGGGCTGTCCAACCGGGAGATCGCCGACCGGCTCGGCGTCGCGGAGAAGACGATCAAGAACCACATCACCTCGCTGCTGGCCAAGATGGGCCTGCAGCGGCGCACGCAGGTCGCTGCCTGGGTGGCCGCACGCAAGCACTCCGGCTGGCGGGCCGAGCCCGGTCACTGACCGGCGGCCGTCGGCCGTCCGATCCGTGGGGCCGGCACGCCGGCGTCCCGGGCGGCGCTCAGGGGAGCGGGGCCTGCCACGTCAGCAGCGTCCCGCGCCCGTCCGGCGGCGTGCTGAGGGAGAACGTCCCGGCGTGCTGACGGGCACGGGCCGCGAGGTTGCCGGTGCCGGAGGTGCGGTCTCGACGCGTCGGCATGCCGATGCCGTCGTCCTGCACCTCCACCAGCACCGTGCCCTGCGGTCCGCTGCCACGCACGGACACCGAGACGGTCACCGACGAGGCGTGCGCGTGCCGGGCGGCGTTGGCCAGCCCCTCACGGACGACGGCGACCACGTCGTCGGTCAGCTGCGCGTCGAGCCGCTCGTCCAGCAGGTCCTCCGCCTCGACGTCGTCCGCGCCGAGCATGGCGCCCTCGAGGGAGATGACCAGGGACGGGGCGAAGCCGAGGCCGGTGCGCGCGAGCGACGCCTCGCGGCGCAGCCGTTCCACCAAGCCCGTGGCGGCGTCCGGGTCGCGCAGCTCGTGCACGATGTGGCGGATCTGCCGCACGGACTCGTCGACGTTGTCCAGGGCCTCCTCGACGATGGCGGTCAGCTCGTGCGCGTCCACACCGCGGGCCGAGCGCCGGCGCACCGTCTCCAGCTGCATGCCGGTGGCGAACAGCTGCTGGATGGCCAGGTCGTGCAGGTCCCGGGCGATCCGCTCGCGCTCGTCGAGCAGCGCCGCGACGTCCTGCGCGTGACGGGCCTCGGCGAGCACGTAGGCCAGCGCCGCCTGCGACGCGAACGACTCGGCGGTCACCAGGTCGCCCTCGTCGAACGGCAGGGAGGCCACACGGCGCAGCAGGATCAGCACGCCGACGCCGCGTCCGGAGGTCTGCAGCGGGGCGAACATCGCCGGCCCGAAGGCGCGCATCGCGGCGAGCGTCACCGTGCGGGAGGCGGACAGGGACGGCGTCATCAGTCCCTTGCCCTCCTTCATCACCGTCCACGCACGGCCGCCCTCCGGCATCACCTGGCCGAGCAGCTTGTCGGCGTCGTGCCCGTCGGCCAGCTCGATCAGCAGCTCACCGGCGAGCCCGGGCAGCGCGAGCGCCGCCGTGTCGGCACCGGCCACGTCGCGTGCGGTCCGGGTGATGTGCTCGAGGGCCTCCTCCTCGTCGATGCCCTCGAGCAGCATCGTCGTGATCTCCTGACCGGCGCGCAGCCAGTGCTCCCGGCGGCCCGACTCGGCGTACAGCTGGGCGTTGGAGACGGCGACACCGGCGGCGGCGGCGAGGGCGATCACGGTGTCCTCGTCCTGCTGCGTGAAGGCGCTGCCGTCCAGCTTCTCCGACAGGTACAGCTGGCCGAACACGCGGTCCCGCACCCGCACGGAGGCACCGAGGAACGAGCCCATCGGCGGGTGGTTGGCCGGCCAGCCG